>NZ_KV802690.1:454932-522779 GCF_001810785.1 Streptococcus sp. HMSC073F11 | reverse complement strand
TGTGTGTGTTACTTCTTCGATTAATCCTAATTCTTTGTAAGTACGTCCTTTTGGATCGTTTGGTACTCTATCATCAGGTTTTGGAGTAACATTCGGTGTATTTGGATCAACTGGTTTAGATGGGTCAATGTTTAATGGTTTTGTAGTATAGATTACTGTTTCATTGATGTCTTCAGCAGTTGCTGTTACTTCTGCCGCTGGTACAGACTCTTTATCTGGAGTGAAGTTTGTAACTTTTGGTGAAGTTACAGCTTCAAATGTTTGAGCTGGAGACCAGTCTCCGAATGTAATCTTACCAGTTACTGGGTTGATAATTGCTGAACGTTTGAATTCTTTAGTTTCTTGAACTGTGTCAGCAGCTTTTGATCCGTCTGCGTAAACATACTTGATTGTACGTTTAACTTCCTCTTTACGTCCGTCTTCTAACTCTTTGATTAACTCTGGAGTCCATTTTGGTCCTGTTGGATTATTTGGATCGATTGGTTGATCTTTAGTTGGAGTCGGGTCGTTTGGATTTACAGTAATTGGCTTAGCAGTTACTAAAACTTTGTATACTTGGTTAGTCTTAGCATCTGCATCGAACTTACCATCTGTTGGGTAGTTGTTTTCAACAACTGTGTATCCCTTAGCTTTAAGTGCTTCAATTGTTGCTGTTACATCAGCAGCTTTAGTGAATGCTTTACCTGTATCACCAGTATCTACTACTGATTCTGCTACCGCACCTTTTTCAGTCTTATCAGTTTCACTGTTTACTTCGATGAAGTGTGTAACAGCTACTTGTGATCCATCTTTAACATAGGTAATTGTAGTGTTATCTGTTGGATCTGTTGGTAAGTCTGGTACTTCATATCCTTTGGTTGGATCGTTAGGATCTTTCGGTGTTAATGGTTTTCCATTTGGTCCTACTGGTGTTGTTCCAGGGATGTATGGTACTACTGGTGTTTCAGTGGGTGTTCCTGGTTTTGTAGGATCTGCTGGAGTTGCATTTGGATATGGTTTTGGATTTAGGTCAGCATCTGCCGGAGGTGTGATGCCTTCTGGTACTACTGGTACATATGAACCAAGTTTACGGTAGATAATTGTTTCTTCACTATCTTTATCCGTAGCTGATACATTTGTACGTTCTGTAGATGTTTTCGCTGAAGCCACGTATCCGTCTTTGTTTGGTGTTGTTACAGCATCGATTGTTGTATCTCCACCTTTAGCTTTCCATGTACCGTAGTTAGAGATTGCTCCTGTTACTGGATCTACTTCTGCAGTACGTGTAAATGTTAATGTTTGTACATTATCAGCGATACCTGCATCAGATCCATCTTCAAGTTTATAGTGAACTGTGTGTGTTACTTCTTCGATTAATCCTAATTCTCTGTAAGTACGTCCTTTTGGATCATTAGGTACTACATCATCAGGTTGTGGAGTAACATTTGGATTTGTTGGATCTGTTGGTTTGTTAGGGTCTACAGTTGTTGGTTTTGTAGAGTAGATTACTGTCTCTTCAAAGTCTTTATCTGTAGCCGCTACAGTTTTCGCTGGTACATCTTCAACTGCTGGTGTTACACCTGCAACTGCCGCAGTGTATTTCTCAAGTGTCGGAGAAGTTACTGCCTCGAATGTTTGATCAGCTGACCAATCTCCGTATGTGATTTCTCCTGTTGCTACATTAATCTTACCAGAACGAGTGAATTTAAGTGTTTTAACTTTCTTATCAGCCACACTTGTTAAATCAGATTCTGCTACTGGAGTACCGTCTTCATATACATACTTAATTGTACGTGTTACTTCTTCTTGTACTTTCACAGCATTGATTAATGCTTCAGTCCATTTTGGTCCATCTGGATTATTTGGATCGATTGGCGTTACACCTGGAGTTGGTTTTGGATTTTCATCGCTTGATGGTTTAGTTGGATCAAATGATGGAATATCAACTACTTTAGCTTTGAATTTCACAACATATTCTTGATCAACTGCAGCATCTTTATCGAATTTATCTGTTGATACAAATCCGTTGTTTACTAGTTCGTAACCTTTCTTAACTAGCTCAGCAATCTTATCTGTTACTGAAGTTGCTGTTGTAGCTGGGTAAGCTGCTTCTGATTTACCTGTTACTGAGATTGGCTCTGCAAGACCTGGAGTAATGACTTTATCTGTATTAGTAGGATCTACTTCTACGAATTTAACTACAGCTTTTTGTGCCACTGGAGTGTAAAGAACTGTGATCTTGTAGTCATCTGCTTCCGCATCAATTGCTGCAGTTGCTTCCACAGTAGCGTTATCTGGTACATATCCAGTTACTTCTGGAGATGGTACATTATTGAATTTATTATCTTTAGTTTTTTCTTCTGTACTTAATTCAATTCCTGTAGCTTTACCTTCTTTAGGTGTCCATTGACCAAATGTGATAATTGCTTTTTGATCAGCTGTTGCAGTCGCTTCTGCTACTTTACTTGCAACATGATTCAACAATACTGTACGCGCAGTTTTTTCAGCATCTGAACCTTTAGCTGCTTCAGCTTTATAAGTAGCATATTCTGTTGGATATGCTTTCGCTGCAAGTACAAGGTCAATTGTACGGGAACGAGTGTATTGCAACGTCTCAACGACTGATGGTGCTGCTGTTGTATTACGTTTATCAGTTGGTACATCATCAGTATCCGCGTATTTATATTCGATTGTACGAGTTACTGTTTGTTTTTCACTATCAGAAACTTCAACTTTCTTGTGACGTAGGTAAACATTGAATGCTTGGTCTACTTCTTTATCGTCATCAAACTTACGTCCACCCTCAATAGCTGTACCTTGAGTATTATTTGTATAATCATCTGTTACTAATTCATAACCAAGGTCTTCATATTTTTTGATTGTTTCAGCTGTTGTATAAGGAATCTTCGTATGAGATTTACCTTGAAGCGTTGTAACACCATAAGTTGTTTTCGCATCTGCACCTGTTGCAGGAGCTGGATTAGCGTTTTGAACTTCCAGAATACGAGCATCACCTGTAGCATCTAAGTCGATATATGTTACTTTAGCTTTTTGAGTATCAGCTTTGTAAACAACATACATATCGAAGTCATCTTTGTTGTCCGCACGAACTTCTGATACTAATGGTTCATATGCTCCAACATCTTTTGTATTATCTGCTACTGGAGTATATAATCCAACAGGTTGTTTACCATTATGGATGTGTCCCATCTTACCATCAGCACGAGGAGTGAAGTTAGCTGTTACTACTTCAGCAGTGTATCCCTTAACTGTTGGTGAGATAATTTCTTTAAATTTAGAGTTTGCATCACTTGAAGCAGTCCATTTACCGATGATAATTGAACCTTGATTGAACTGTGTTCCTGCTGGGATAGTATCTCCAACTTTATAAACATGCCCAGTTGCATCTGTAACTTGGTTCGCAGTTGTGATTGCCTTATCAGTAGTTCCCGCTTCAGAGAAAATCTTGTATTCACGAGTATAGTCGATCGTTTGTGTACGAGTAACTGGTGTATTATCGATTGCTACGATTGGAGCATTATCTTTATATGAATCTTGACTTGCTGGATTATCATTAGCATCTTCATATACATAATGAATTGTACGAGTGATTGAAGCTTTTGACTGTGGCTTAACGATTGGTGTATAAGTTGCTTTACCAAAGTCTGTACCATATTTACTTGTTACTGGGTCCCCAGCTACTTTATCGTTATAGTCAACATCTGGTTGTTGTTTTACTACACCAGTACCAGTTCCTACGAACTTAGGATCTGGTGTGAAAGTAATTTCACCAGTATCTTGGTTTAATGTGTAAGTACCTTCGTTTTCAATTACGATTTCTGTATCAGTTACTTTAGTGTAACGACGTGGAACACTTGTCACTTCTCCTGTTTGTGGATCGATGTGAACTGCATTTGGAAGAGTTACGTTCATTAAGTCTTCATATGTCGCAGCAGTACGAGTTCCTTTTGGAATCACATCATTATTTGCGTTGTAAGTTGTTCCATTAAGTGTAATACTTTCACCTTTTGGAACTAACTGATCTGCTGATGTTTCCTTGGCTAAAGTTGAAATCTTATTTCCGGTTTCACGCGGAATTGTTTGTCCAGTATTATAAGTTACATTGTCGAATGTATTATTAGCTGAATTAGTAAATGGCGTATTGATAGTAGCTCCTGCTGGAATTGTTCCTCCCGCTGGAATTGTTTGCTCTGTTCCATTCGCTAATGTTACTTTTACTTCCACTGGTGCTGGGTGATTGCTTTGAGGTTTTGCACCAGCAGGGATCGTAGTACCTGAAACTAATCGAATGTTATTTACAGTGACATTTCCTGTTCCTGTAACATTCACATCACCAGTATTCGCTATTGTAGTTCCTGCCGGAATTTTATCTGCTGGTTTATAAGTGACTGTTGTTCCATCTGTTAGTGTAACAGTTGTTTCCTTATCGACAGTTGTATCTTTTGTATATAATTTACCTGGAATTTCTTTTCTAGTTGCAAAAGTTGGTTTCGCAGTTGTATTTAAAATATCAACTCGTTTAGAAGTTTCAACAGATTCATTTGTTATCGTTTCAACTGTTCCTTTTGTTGGAATTGTAGGGTTAGATGATTGTGGTTTTCCTTGAACGTCTTCTGTAGTTGTATCTTCTCCTACTGGACGAACGTCAATAACAGTTGGAATATAACTTGTATCCATAGACTTGGCACCGTTATTTCCATTGTTTACATTTTCTAATACCTTATCTTTTTCTGCTAAAGTCGTACTTGTTAAAGATTCTCTAATTGTATCTTCTGTAGCTTCCCATCCAGTGTGACTTCCATTATTATCCCACGCACGGATAGCTACCCCTTTAGCTGTACCTACAAATCCTTTTTCTGGTTCAAAAGTGATTTTTGTAAAACTCAAACTACCTTGTTTAGAATTTTTGTTTTCCGCAGAATCTTCATTTAGTTTATAAACCCCAACTTTATTCCCAGCTGTATCATATTCAGTATATTCAGATAAGTAATATTCAGTCTTACCTGTCAATTTATTCGTTACTTTAATAGCTGTACCAAGAGTATTTCCTCTTGCATCTTTAACAACAACTTCCGTACCGTTATAGATTGTTTGGCTTAAGTGGTCTTTTACTTCAACAGTCTTACCAGTTGGTTCTTCAGATTTAACAACCGTATCATTTAACACCATCTTAGGCGCCGTATTATTATCAATTTCCGCCCATTGTTTATAGTTAGATTCAATTGTTTTACCACTAGCCTTGAACATAGCGTTGGTAGGGAAATTCACTTCTTGTTTTTTCCCTTGAAAATCTTTTGTTTCATGACGTGTTCCACGAGGTGGGTGAATAACGTTCGCAACAAAGTCTTCTACTTCCCCTGAAGACGCTAATCCTGTTGGTAATCTTAAGTCGTTTTTGTCTACAGAAACACGTAAACGAACACCAAGATTATCTACTGATGTGTTTAATAATTGAGGTGTATTTTTGAAGGTGATATCATATGTTCCATCAGCATTAGCTGTTACTAATTCAGATGATTCATAAAGATCGAATTTACCGTTACCGTTAAAGTCAACCCATCCACGAACATAGGCTACATCATTATTGACACCACGGTTAACTTTGACACCTTTTAAGATATATTCATTTTCACTTGCATGACGTAGTGTGTACTTAGTCGCAACTGCTGGATCAAGAAGTTGTCCTTCTCCTTCATCTGGTAGATTCCCTACACCAAGTCCACGTGTAGCTTGGTTATACAATCCTTTAATTGGCAAACCGTCTCCGCCTTGCAATGTATTAGCTGTTGATAGAATTTCACCATTTTTAATCGCTACTTGCGTTCCATCAGCCATACGAATTACAGGGTTTTTACCATCTAATAAATATGTTCCTGTTTGACCTTTAGAATTTGTAACTTGAGTTGAACCACTAACAAGACTGATTTCTTTATAGTCTTCTGAGTTAACTAAGTCATCAAGCACCCAAGCTCCATTTGGCTCAGCGATCGTTGTACGGAAATCAGTATCTGCAGGAACATCCCCTAAATATGGCTGTGTCGCTGTTACTTGTTTTCCATCTTTTTCTTTATTAAAGTTACCGATGATATGTTGTGCAGACCCATAAGAGGCTGGTGCATCCCCACCATCATAAACAACGAAACCTATAGTTGCTGATTGACTACCATTGGAACTAATATAAACACCTAAATTTTCAACATTTTGAGATAAACCTATTGGAAGATCATATCCATTATTAATACCTGAGTCAAACGGTCCAAATAATTGACTACCATAACCTGTTTCTGTTTTATTCGTCCATTCAGAAAGTTTATAACCTGTAGACAACGGAGCATTTGTTTTTCTATCGAAAGTATTTAAAAAGTTACCATTACCTTCTCTATTAGGGAATAAACCTTTTGAATTCGTTTTATTTTTATTCAAACGCATGAATTCTTCCCAAGGTGTTCCGTCAGATTCGAATTGAGTAAATTCTGCCACATTTAAATCTTCTGAGTCAGCAGCAATAGCATTAACCGCTACAGGACGTCCATTATATGTTGCTGACAATTGGAACTTAACCCCAACGTTACCACCATCATAAGCTGGGGCGAACGCAGTTAATCTTTCACGAGTTACACCATTTGAATCTTCATATTTTGTTTCAAATCCTGCTAATCGTAAATGACTCCAGTTTGGATCTTGTCTTGTTACAATGACATCTTCACGTTGAACCACACCATCAACTGGGCTTCTGTTAATATTTTCAGGTTCACCATTCGCTTTATTTAGAGTATATGTTTCTGTGGTAACTTTTTTACGAGAAAGTGAACTTACTGTAGCACTTAATGTATAACCTTTTACCTTAGTGGGTACATCAAAACGCATACCTTCTTGAAGAGCTTCAAATATTTCATTGTTTCCTCGTCCACTAGATTGGTTATTTTGTACTTCGTTTTTTACATCATTATATGTTTTCCACAGTGTATATTTAGCTAATCCAGATGCTAAAAATGCAGGGTCATTTGTCTTCTTACCTACTAACTCGGGATGAGTTGTAGATTCAAGAACTGTACGAACCATAGTAAAACGTCCACGTTCTTGACGTCCTTTAGAACTAGTGAAATCTACCATCGTTGGATTGTTAACATATTCAACAGGTCCTACTTTTGTTCCATCAGCATATGTAATAGACGCAGTAGCAAAGTCAAACCAGTTGATTGCTTCACGAAGTTGACTAAAGTTTTTCTCACCAGCTGAACCATAAGCTACATCACCAATAGCAAAATCATATGTTTTATTACCATTTTGATCTACCTTACCATTAGCCAATGTTACAGTTGCTACGGCAGCACCTGTATTACCTTTTCGTTTAACTTCGATTTTATCTTCAGCTGTCAAGGATGGATTTGCAGTACGGATTTCTTTTTCAATGGCACGCGCTTCCTCCTCAGTAATATCTCCAACATTATTAACAACAACTTTGTTAATAGGATTAGCAATAGCTACTGTAGAACCTGCTCCATCCGCCAATACTGCTTCAACTTTACCTACATGTCCTGCACGCTTCATCTCAGCATAGACTGCTTCGATGGCAGATGAGATACGTTGGAGTTGGGCATCCAATTCTTGCTTAGTGATTTCTCCAGCAGCAAGAGCTTTCTTAGAAGCTTCGATTTGAATTTTAGCTGAAGCAACTGCAGTTGCGATTGCTTCTTTTCCAGCTTTATCTTCTGCCTTTTTATCCGCAAAGTTTGAGGCAGTTGTGTTCAATACTTCTGCTTCAGATGTCAACTGTTCAAGGACAGTTTTAGTAGCAGTAATTGGGTTCTCTGCTTTCTTTTCGTCCTTTTTATCAGCTTTTTCATCAACTGCTTTATCAGCTTTTTTGTCTGTTGAAGGAGCAGTTAGTGTTGCTTTTTCTTTGTCAGCTGCTTCTGTTTTTTCAGTTGTAGCTGTTTCAGCTGCTTTATCATCTTTCTTAGATGCTTCAGCAGCTAATTTTGCAACTTCCTCATCACTCAAGGTTGGCTTTTCTACTACAGCCGCTTCTGTCGTAGCAGAAAGAGCTGGTGTCGTCACATTTGCGACATTCTCACCTGCCTTATCATCTTTTGGAGCAGATGCAACAGCTTCTGTTTTATTTTCAGTAGCTGTTTCTTCTGCCTTGGCAGTCGTTTGGGCAGCACCCAAAATCAAGGCTGTCCCCAACAGCACACTCGCAGCACCAAAATGATACTTACGAATAGAGAAACGTTGGCTCAAGCCATACCAATCAAAAGACTTATTTTTTTGTCTTTTTGATTTATACATAATGTTCACTTCCTTATTTTTTTATGTAACTTCGAATTACAATTACATAGTATATATTTTATCACAAAAACGCTATCAGTTCAAGAAAGAAATAATTATATATATATATATATATATTAATCGTTTTTTGATATTATTTATATACTATTTTGTTTTTGACTTTATCTTGGTATTTTTTTTGCTTTTTTGATATAATAAATTAAAGTATAATTTTACTGGAGGTTTTATGCGTTTTAATCGATTTAGCTATTTAGCGCTACCTAGAGATACAATTATCTTTGAATTAAAAAAGTATGGATTTGATTTACCAGTCAACATCACAAATAAAAAAATGCTTGAAGCGTTTCTCATTCGTTTCTTTTTTAATTTTAAAGATAGCACCTATCCTCTATCCAGTTTAGCAGTTGATAAAGAAACTGACTTACTGACATTTTTTCAATCAGATAAAGAGTTGACTGCAGATATTTTCTATACTGTAGCCTTTCAACTTTTAGGTTTTTCTTATTTGGTTGACTTTGAAGACAGTGATGTTTTTCGTAAAGAGTCTGGATTTCCTATTGTATATGGTGACTTGATTGAAAATCTCTATCAGTTACTCAATACTCGCACCAAAAAGGGGAACACTCTTATCGACCAACTTGTCAGTGACGGCCTGGTTCCTGAGGATAATGACTATCACTACTTTAACGGCAAGAGTTTGGCTACCTTTTCTAGCCATGATGCCATTCGCGAAGTCGTTTACGTTGAGTCTCGTGTCGATACTGACCAAAAAGGTCTACCAGACCTAGTCAAGGTCAGCATTATTCGTCCTCGTTATGACGGGCAAATCCCTGCTATCATGACAGCCAGTCCCTATCATCAAGGAACAAATGATAAAGCAAGCGATAAAGCTCTTTACAAGATGGAGGGCAATCTCGAGGTTAAGCCTGCTCACAAGATTGAGATAGAGGAACCTCAACTAAATCTCGTCCAACCTCATGACCAAGCTGAGCTTGTGTCAGAAGCTGAGGAAAAGCTAACGCACATCAATGCTAGCTATACTCTCAACGACTACTTCCTTCCACGAGGTTTTGCTAATCTATATGTTTCAGGTGTTGGGACCAAAGACTCCACAGGTTTCATGACTAATGGAGACTACCAGCAAGTCGAGGCTTATAAAAATGTCATCGATTGGCTTAATGGTCGTTGTCGTGCCTTCACCGACCACACGCGCCAGCGTCAAGTCAAGGCTGACTGGTCAAACGGAAAAGTAGCCACAACCGGACTTTCCTATCTAGGTACCATGTCCAATGGTCTAGCGACTACAGGTGTCGATGGTTTAGAGGTTATCATTGCCGAGGCTGGTATTTCTTCGTGGTACAACTACTACCGTGAAAACGGTCTGGTAACTAGCCCAGGTGGTTATCCAGGTGAGGATTTTGACTCCCTTGCTGAGTTAACCTATTCTCGTAATCTCTTGGCTGGCGACTATATTCGTAGTAACGAAGCTCACCAAGCTGATTTAGAAAAAGTAAAAGAGCAACTGGATCGCAAGTCTGGTGACTACAATCAGTTTTGGCATGATCGCAACTATCTGCTCAATGCCCAAAAGGTAAAAGCAGAGATTGTCTTTACCCACGGTTCACAGGATTGGAATGTCAAACCACTTCATGTTTACCAGATGTTCCATGCTCTTCCTACTCATATAAATAAGCACCTCTTTTTCCATAATGGCGCACATGTTTACATGAACAACTGGCAGTCCATTGACTTCCGCGAATCCATGAATGCCTTATTGACTAAGAAATTACTGGGACAGGAAACAGATTATCAGCTTCCGACTGTTATCTGGCAGGATAATACAGCTCCTCAGACTTGGTTATCTCTTGATAACTTCGGTGAGCAAGAAAACTTTGAAACCTTCTCACTCGGTCAAGAAGAGAAAGTCATTCAAAACCAGTACCCAGATAAGGATTTTGAGCGCTATGGTAAGACCTACCAGACCTTCAATACAGAACTCTATCAAGGAAAAACCAATCAGATTACTATTGACCTTCCTGTGACTAAGGATCTTCACTTGAACGGTCGAGCTCAACTCAATCTTCGTATCAAATCCAGCACAAACAAGGGGCTTTTATCTGCTCAACTGCTAGAATTTGGACAGAAGAAATACCTAGAACCTTATCCAGCTGTTTTAAGTGCTAGAACCATTGACAACGGTCGCTACCATATGTTGGAAAATCTCAACGAATTGCCTTTTCGTGAAAATACACAACGCGTCGTGACAAAAGGCTACCTCAATTTACAGAATAGAAATGATTTACTGTTAGTAGAGGATATTAAGGCAGATGAATGGATGGATATCCAGTTTGAACTGCAACCAACTATTTACAAGTTAAAAGAAGGAGATACTCTTCGTTTAGCACTCTATACTACTGACTTTGAAATCACCATCCGTGACAATACCGCTTACCACCTGACTGTTGATCTTGAACAATCTACTCTTATCCTACCTTGTCAAAAGGTATAATATATAAGACTTTCAATATGGAAGATTTCCATTTGAACAGTCTAAGGAAACATAAACTTAGTATCAAATTCAATCCTGATATAGACTTATGATAAGTCTACACGGGAGCCTGGACAAAAGATACTAAAACCCTAACCAACATGTGAACTCATTAATAACACTCGCTACCACACCACATGTTGGAAAATCTTTGTGAATTGACATTAATCGTAAATTCACAACAAGTCGTGACAAAAGGCTACCCTAATTGAATGATTTACTGTTAGTAGAGGACACCAATGTAGATAAACGGATAAGATAGCCTATTCATCTACACTCAACTAGTGACAAGTTAAAAGAAGGAGATTTCCTCCGTATAGTTCTTTATACTACTGACTTTAAAATCATCATACGTGACAATACCGCTTACCACTCGACTGACGATTTCGATCAGTCCACGCTTTCTGTACCTAGTACAAGGAGTAACATTTTATGAATAAATCTGAACACCGACACCAACTCATACGCGCTCTTGTTGCAAAAAACAAGATTCATACACAGGCTGAGCTGCAAGCCCTTCTTGCTGATAACGACATTCAAGTTACCCAGGCAACTCTCTCACGCGACATCAAAAATATGAACCTGTCAAAAGTCCGCGAAGAGGATAACTCTTACTACGTGCTCAATACAGGTTCTATCTCAAAATGGGAAAAACGCCTAGAAATTTACATGGAAGATGCTCTTGTCTTGATGCGACCAGTTCAACATCAAGTCCTACTAAAAACTCTTCCTGGACTTGCTCAATCCTTTGGTTCTATCATTGATGCCTTGAGCTTCCCTGACGCTATCGCTACTCTCTGTGGTGATGATGTTTGCCTTGTCATCTGTGAAGATGCAGAAGCTGCTCAAAAATGCTTTGAAGAATTGAAAAAATTCGCTCCACCATTTTTCTTTGAAGAATAATAAAATTCCGTGTCTCATGTGGCACGGAATTTTGTTATATTCTTTACTGAGATGGATTTTCTTTTTTAGTTCGTGCCAATCTTAGGGCACGATTTGGATTGAGACGATTAAATAGTTCTTCCAATTTCTTTTCATTCCAAACATCTGCAGCGGAAACGAAATTGCCATCCGCATCTCGGAAAGATATCGGTTTATCTCCCATATCAGTCTCCTAGTCTACAAATTCAAACTCAAATTTACCAATTCTGACCAAGTCACCATCTTTAGCACCACGCGCACGAAGGGCTTCATCAACTCCCATACCACGAAGCTGGCGAGCAAATTTCATGACTGATTCGTCACGATCAAAGTTGGTCATATTAAAGAGTTTCATCAGTTTTTCACCAGAAAGCACCCATGTAGCATCGTCATCACGACTAATTTCAAAGGCTTTTTCTTCCTCATCAAATCCATAGTAAGCTTCTTCTTCCATATCTGACTCGTCGTAGAGCAAGAATTCTGGTGTCTTGTCTAACAATTCAGCTGTAGCATCCAAGAGCGTTGCCAGACCTTGCTTAGTCAAACCAGAAATTGGGAAGATAGCTGGTAACTCTTCAAATTCATCATAATTTTCAGCTAATTTTTTCTTAAACTCTTTAAGATTTTCTTGACTCTCAGGCATGTCCATTTTGTTGGCTACGATAATCTGTGGACGCTCCATGAGACGAAGATTATATGACTCTAGCTCTTTATTGATAGCTAGATAGTCCTCATAAGGATCACGGCCTTCACTAGCTGACATATCAATGATATGAAGGATGACACGTGTACGCTCAATGTGACGGAGGAACTGAGTTCCCAAACCGACACCCTGACTAGCCCCTTCAATCAAACCTGGTAAATCAGCTACTGCAAAGGAGTCACCTGATTGGGTACGAACCATACCTAGATTTGGCACAATGGTCGTAAAGTGGTAGGCACCAATTTTAGGTTTAGCAGATGTGATAACACTTAAAAGGGTTGATTTCCCAACAGATGGGAAACCTACCAAACCGACATCTGCCAAGATTTTTAGTTCCAATTGTAACTCACGTTCCTGACCTGGTTCTCCATTTTCAGAGATTTCAGGTGCAGGATTTTTCGGTGTCGCAAAGCGGATATTTCCACGACCACCACGACCACCGTGGGCTACAATAAATTCTTGACCGTGTTCAATCAAATCTGTCAAGACCTTGCCTGTCTCAGCATCACGCACAGTCGTACCTTGTGGCACTCGAACTCTAAGGTCCTCAGCTCCACGACCATGCATCCCTTTGGTCATTCCTTTTTCACCAGAATCAGCCTTGAAATGACGATTGTAGCGGAAATCCATGAGAGTACGCAAACCTTCGTCTACAACGAAGACGACATTACCTCCACGACCACCATCGCCACCCCAAGGACCCCCATTAGGGACATATTTTTCACGGCGAAAGGCAACCATACCATCGCCACCATTACCACCCTTGACCTTAATCTTGGCTGTATCTAAAAACATACTCATTTTTTCTTCTCACTTTAAAAAAGGGCTGGGAAATCCCAGTCACAAAATTTTCTTTAATCTATTTTATAGATTACTGAGGGCACCAATTGCAGTTGCAAAAATACCCAAAATACTTGCTACTAACATGATAAGTACGATAAGCAAGGTTAATTTCTCAAACATCGTTTTTTTACGTTTTCCATTATCTCCAAATGCCATTTTTTTCTCCTTCGTTACATTCTATTTTCTATTATCTTAGCATGAATTCAGCTAGTTTTCAATAGTCACTTGCTACCGGCGCAATAATCCATAAAATGATATAAGCTACAATTCCTGCCCCATAACAAAATGCAAGAACACCCCATATTACACGAACAATAGTAGGATCCATATCAAAATAATTTGCGACCCCAGCACATACTCCAGCAATTTTTTGATCACTACCACTTCTCATCAATTGTTTTTTCATAGCTATTCCTCTTTCTATTCTTCATGGTCTTTCCAATAATCTCTGATGCTGATTAACTGTGTTTTTGAAGCCCTCAGCATGCGTCTAGAGCCTTTTACGGGCACAGCAACCACCTGTTGGGGTAGATACAAGACTGTCTTAAAGATACGCTGACTGACCGTATCATCTTTAGCCAAATCTTTCTGGAAATTATTTGAAATTATGGCATCCAGATAAAACTCATGCACCCGTTTTCCAAAATTCTCAGCTGAAATCTCGTACAACTTATCTGATAAAGTATTCTCATTCATGTCTGGCGTAGCAATCAGGGCTTCTAAAATAGCTCCAGCTAAATCATGTTCACCGTAATACAAGGTTCCAAACATTTTATCACTGATAAGATTGTCCAGATAAGGATTTCCATGTGCAATGACAGGTGTTCCACTAGCCAAGCTTTCCAAGTAGGTCAAACCTTGGGTTTCACTTGTCGATGCCGAGATGAAGAAATCCGCCGCCTTATAGTAAAGAGCGGTCTCACTAGGAGCAATCATGCCTGTAAAGATGACGGAGTCTTGAATCTCTAGTTTCTGAGCTTGCTCTTTGAGGTCATCCAGATAAGGACCATCCCCAGCTACCACCAGTTTAACCTTGTCTTCTTCTTTCAGAACTTCAGCAAAAGCTGCTAAAACTGCTTGAATATTTTTTTCATAGGAAATTCTGGAAAGACTAAGCAACATCTTTTCATCATCTTGAATCCCTAGTTTACTACGCAGTTCTTCCAGATTTTCTTGCTTGATTTCTGGACGCTCAAACTTGGCTAATTCAATCCCAGTTGGAATGACTCGTTTTTCAACCTTAACCTTATAGTCAGATAACAAGTCACGGACAATCTCACTCGGGCAAATAACCCCATCCACATCGTGCAGGAAACCTCTGACCAGATACTTGACCATACTAGGACGAATCAACATCCCCTTGGCAATATAATGTACATAGTCTTCGTATTGGGTGTGATAGGTATGGATGACTGGAATCTTCAATTCACGTGCAATCCAAATCCCCAACAGACCAAGAGAAAATTCTGTCTGAGTATGGATAATATCTAGCTGATATTGTTTAGCAATTTCAAGCGCCTTGCTGAAACCTCGATAGGCAAAGCGACGATCTTTAAAAGCAAAGAAAGGAACACTTGGAATGCGGATAATTTGCCAATCTTCATAACGATTGACATCCTTATCTGTCGTTGTAAATATAAAAACAGCATGTCCCTGCTTTTCAAGTTCGGTTTTCAAGGTTCGAATACTGGTCGCAACACCTGAAACCTGAGGAAAATAGGTATCTGTAAATAAACCAATTCGCATAGATTACCTCACTTTTTACTTTCTCCCTAAAGCGGCTTGTTTCTCATAAAAGTCCAACCAGATTTGTAACAGATGCTCTTCAGAATACTCTCTAGAAATATTCTTAGCTTTTTCTTTCAAATCTTTTAAAGCAGCAGGATTCGCTTGATATTCCAGAATAGCTTCTTTCATCTCTTCTCTATCTGCTGTCGCCCGATAATCTCCATCCAAAATTACCTTATAAAGATCTAAATCACGCAACATAATCGGAGCTTCACAACTGGCAGCCTCTAAAATCGTCATCGGAAAGAGCTCATTATAACTAGGCAACAAGAAAAGATCCGCTAGGGCATACAATTCGCGCATCCGCTCTGGCGATACAATACCTGGAAAAATCAAATTTTTAGGGGGATTCTCCATGATTTTCTTATAACGTTCATAACCATCTGTCATACCACCAAAAGAGAAACCACCCGCCCATATAAAGGTAATCTGAGGCAATTCCTCAGCCAGACGGATAAAGTCATCAATTCCTTTACGTTTCTGAACTTGACCAGCACCTACTACGATAAACTGATTGTCACTAAGACCTAGCTCTGTACGCAATCTCGCTACCTCTTCCTGTGGAAGAGGATGCCATTTTTCCTTGTTTACAAAGTTAGGAATATAGGTCACTTTTTCACGTGGAATACCAGCTGCCACCAAATCCTCGATAAACATAGGATTAACCACCACCAAGTGCTCCATCCGGTTGTAAAAAGAAAATACATAGCGTTTCACAATTCCCTTTAAGAAAAATGGAATTTTCAAACTCCCCTCAAGTGTATCAGGCAAGAAATGCACATAGCCAATTTTTCTTCCTGAGCGTTTCTTTTGGAAGGTTGATAAATAATAGGGGAAATCAATTGTATGAAAGTGAGTCACATCTGCCTCAATTGGAAGATTTTCTGTAACAATCAATTGATCCTTGGCATCACGGTGAAGAAGACGAACTAATTCACGGTAGGCACCTGAAACTCCTTGTCCTGCTACTTTCTCACTTGAACTCAACATATTGATGCGTAATTTCTTTTTTTCCATAACAACTATTATATCATTTTCTTTGAATAAAATCAGCAAAAGAAAGGAGAGACTAGAGGAAAAGAGGGGGAAATTTCCTCGCTTTTCCAATAATCTCTCACATGCTATTATATGTTTACTTAATGCCTAGGGCAATGCGTGCATAGCGACTCATTTTTTCAACAGTCCAGGCTGGATACCAAACCAATTTGACCTCAGTATCCGTTACTTCTGGAACCTCGGTCATAGCATCATAAATCTGGTCTGTCAAAAGATCTGCCAGGGGACAACCCATAGTTGTCAACGTCATATCAATCTCTGTTTGTCCTGTGTCGCCGTCAAAACGAATCTCATAGATCAAACCAAGATTAACAATATCGATTCCCAACTCAGGGTCGATGACTTCTTCTAAGGCTGATAAAATTCGTGTTTTGATGTTTTCAATTTGCTCTTCTGTATAAGCCATATTCATCCTCACTTTTAGTCTTCAATAAAATCACGAAGCGGTTTGCTGCGACTTGGTTGGCGTAGTTTTCTCAAAGCTTTAGCTTCAATCTGACGGATACGCTCGCGAGTCACGTTAAATACTTTACCCACATCTTCAAGGGTACGCATTTTACCATCATCTAATCCAAAACGTAGACGCAAAACATTTTCTTCACGGTCTGTAAGAGTATCCAAGACCTCATCCAACTGCTCACGCAAGACGATACGAGTTGTATAGTCCACTGGATTTTCAATGACTTCATCTTCGATAAAGTCCCCAAGATGGCTATCATCCTCTTCACCAATAGGAGTTTCAAGAGATACCGGTTCTTGAGCAATCTTCAAGATTTCACGAACCTTGTCAGGTGTCATATCCATACGTTCAGCGATTTGTTCTGGTGTTGGATCTTGTCCCAATTCTTGAAGGAGATTACGCTGTTCACGAACCAATTTATTGATGGTTTCAACCATGTGAACTGGGATACGGATGGTACGAGCTTGATCCGCAATAGCACGAGTGATAGCCTGACGAATCCACCAAGTTGCATAAGTTGAGAACTTGAACCCTTTAGAATAATCAAACTTGTCAACCGCCTTCATCAAGCCCATATTCCCTTCTTGAATCAAGTCAAGAAACTGCATACCGCGACCGACATAGCGTTTAGCAATAGAAACAACCAAACGAAGGTTGGCTTCCGCAAGACGTTGTTTGGCTTCGATATCACCAGCTTCAACAGCCAGTGCCAATTCTTTTTCCTCTTCATTGGTCAAGAGAGGAACAACCCCGATTTCTTTCAAGTACATACGGACAGGGTCATTGACCTTAGCCGAAGTTGAACCAATCAAGTCCTCGTCGCTGAGTTCTGGCTCTTCTTCTGCACTAAGAACACGCGCACTTGGATTTCCTTCGTTATCTGTGATAGAAATCCCTGCATCCTGAATTCGTTGCAAGAGATCTTCAATCCCATCAGCATCCAAGGTAAAAGGAATCACCAGACTTGCATTAATTTCATCATCAGTTGCTGTCCCTTTTTGTTTATGATTACGGATAAATTCTGCTACTTGTACGTCAAATGTTGTTACTTCTTTTTGTTTTGTTGCCATTATTACTCCATTCTTCTCTTTTGGGAAATTAAACGTTCCAATTCTTCTAAGGCTGTGTCGGTATCTCCTACATGGCTAGCTTCCTGCACCTTCTTTTTGATTCTCATATTGTCCTGATTCAAGAGAGCCTTGTTTCGAGTCATTTCTACTTCACTAAGTTCCTGAGGTGACATCTCAGCAGGCAAATCCTGAGCTAAGACTTGGTACCAAGCTCTTTCAACCTCCTCTGTCTGTTCTGCTAAAACTTCTGGAGGAAGGCTACCATATTGGCCAAGCAAGTCGTATAAAACCTGAAATTCAGGTGTGGCAAATGCAAAGTCTTCCCGCAAACAGTAATCATTCAAAACAAGAGGGGATTCCACCATTCGATAAAGTAGATGAGCTTCTGCCCTCATAATAGCTGATAACTGCTTGGTGACAGGCATGGTGATTTGAGTCGGTCTGGAAATTCCTTCCATGCGATTCTGCCTTTGCGCCTGACGACTCTCATTAACAATCTGCTCAATCTGGGCATAATCAAATGATGCCAGACTGTCAGCTAAAATATGAATATAACTGTTTTGAGCAGTAATAGACTTTTCTTGAACAATCAAGGGAGCTATTTTTTCAATAAACTCAATCTGAGCCTGCAGATTTTCACTATTTTCAGGTTTGTACTGATGGATGTAGAACTCAATCGGACTAATACGAGTTTTCGTTAATAGATAGGCCAAGTCTTCTGGTCCATTTTTTTGTAGATACTCATCTGGATCCAAGTTATCAGGCATGCTGACAATTTGCACAGGCATATCACCAATTTCATCCAAGGCTTTCAATGTCGCTGCTTGCCCAGCCTTATCACCATCATAAACAAGCACCAACTTCTTGGTTAACCTTTTGAGATGCTCAACATGCTCTCGACTCAAGGATGTTCCCATAGATGCGACAGCGTTTTCGATTCCAGATCGATAAGCCGCAATGACATCCATGAATCCTTCCATCAGGTAAATCTCGCTGGCTTTTCCAGAAGATTTTTTTGCCCTATCCATATGATATAATTCGTAACTTTTGTTAAAAATTGCAGTCGATCGGCTATTTTTATACTTAGAAGTTTGTGAATCCGTTTTCTGCCAGATACGACCTGAGAAGGCAATAACCTTTCCCTGGTCATTTGTCAGGGGAAACATAATCCGATTGTGAAAAGTGTCTACAAATTGATTGGCATCTGAGAGGTAAAACAGTCCTGAATCTAGGAAATCCTCATCACGATACTGACCAGACAAACGTTGATAGAGATAGTTTCGTTCTGGAGGTGCTAAACCAATCCGAAAATGCTTGAGCACTTCATCTGTCAAACCACGCTGATAAAGGTAGTTTCTGGCCTCCTCCCCCATGGTCGTTGTCATGAGAATAGCATGATAAAATTTGGCTGCATCTTCGTGCATATCATAAAGAGCTTGATGGGGTGAAGCTGGCTTCTGTTCACTATAAAGCGGTTTTTCCACCTCTATCCCAACACGCTGACCTAAGATTTGGACAGCCTCCATAAAGGGAACCCCTTGGTACTCCTCGATGAACTTAAAGACATCACCAGAGCGACCACAACCAAAACAGTGGTAAAACTGCTTGTCCTCTGCAACGTTAAAAGAAGGTGTTTTTTCACCATGAAAAGGACAGAGCCCTAGATAGTTCCGTCCTGCCTTTTGTAAAGAAATCACATCCCCTATGACTTCCACAATGTTGGCATTGTTTTTGATTTCTTCAATGACTTGTTTGTCAACCATACACAATACCTCCATGTTATCATAGTTTACTTTATATAGTATACTTTATTTCAGAAAAAAAGTAAACCATTTCACTCATTTTCCCTACTTTATTCAAAGAGTTGATAATAATCAGAGATTTTCATTTTTGCTTTTTCTTCTTGTTTCAAATCTTGGATAATTCGTCCTTCTTTCATGACAATTAAGCGATTGCCATACTTAAGAGCATCTTCCATGTGATGAGTAATCATAAGAGCTGTCAACTGGTCTTTCTTGACAAATTCATCTGTCAATTCCATCAAAGCAACACTAGTCTTTGGATCAAGGGCAGCAGTATGCTCATCTAACAGGAGTAATTCAGGTCTCTTCAAGGTTGCCATCAAGAGACTCAAGGCCTGTCTTTGTCCACCTGATAAGAACTCAATCGGTGTATTCAAGTGTTTCTCAAGACCATTTCCAACTTTTTCAATGGTTGCCTGAAATTCATCCTTATAGCTAGTTAAGCGTCGTGGTAACAATCCACGCTTTTCACCACGAAACTTGGCAATCAAAAGATTCTCTGCCACTGTCATACGAGGAGCTGTCCCCATCTTGGGATCTTGGAAGACTCGAGACAGATACTTAGCCCGCTTCTCTGGTGAAAACTTGGTAACATCTTCACCCAAAATACGGATGGTTCCACTGGTTAATGACAAGGTTCCTGCAATAGTGTTAAAGAGAGTTGATTTCCCAGCACCATTTCCACCTAAAATCGTGATGAAATCCTGTTCAAAAATTTCTAAGGAAACATCATTTAAGATAATCTTTTCTTCATCAAAGCCATTTTTAACGACTTTGGTTGCATTTTTTAATTCTACAATTGCTGTCATTTGCTTAATTTGGCTCCTTTCAAGATTGTTTGCTTAAATGTTGGAATCATGAGGCAGACTGCCAAAATCACGGCGCTGTACAAACGAAGATAACTTGTATTAAAGCCGAGTGCAATAACTGCCCACACTAAGAATTGATAGGCAATAGAACCTACAACGATGGTAACCAGACGTTCTGCCAAGCTCAAACTCTTGAAGATAACTTCTCCAATAATCAAGCTTGCCAGCCCCACAACTATAACCCCGATTCCTCGAGATACATCAGCATACCCTTCTTGCTGGGCAATAAGAGCACCTGCAAGGGCAATCACACCATTTGATAAGACCAATCCCATGAGCTCCATGCGTCCAGTATGAATCCCGAAACTTCTAGCCATATCAGGATTGTCACCTGTAGCAATATAGGCTTGTCCTAGTTTGGTATCCAAGAAAAAGAGCATGAGAGCAATAACAATACTCACAAAGATGAGACCTGTCAAGAGTTGGTTCAAATCTGAATCAAAAGGCAAAACATCCTGGATTTGCTTGGTTCCAAGCAATCCTAAATTTGCACGTCCCATAATCAAGAGCATGATAGAGTGACAGGAAGTCATCACCAAAATCCCTGAGAGCAAGGTTGGGATCTTCCCTTTTGTATAAAGAAGTCCTGCTGCCATTCCAGCCAAACAACCGGCTCCAACAGCAACAAGTGTCGCTAAAAATGGGTTCACGCCTTTGGTTATCAAAGTGACAGCAACAGCTCCCCCAAGAGGGAAGGAACCTTCTGTCGTCATATCTGGAAAGTTCAAAATCCTAAATGTCATAAAGATCCCCAGACCTAAAATAGCCCAGACAAATCCTTGAGAAATAATAGATAATATCATCTGTCTCTTAACCTTTTCTATATGATTTCTATTGTAAAAAATTGGAGGAGATGTCCCCAACTCCTCCATTTTAGATTATTCAATCACTTGTCCTGCTTCTTTTAGAACAGATTCAGGAATCGTAATACCTAATTCTTGTGCCAATTTTTTGTTAATCACTGACTTACCAGTTGAAAAGACATTGACTGGAGTATCAGCTGGTTTTGCACCTTTCAAAACTTGAGCAATCATTTTACCTGTTGCCACACCAAGGTCATGTTGGTCAACTACAACTGATGCCAAACCACCAGCTTCTACCATGGCAGTTGCACTTGGGTAAATTGGTTTTTTAGCGGATTGATTACTTGAAACAACAGTTGAGAAGGCTGAAGCAATAGTGTTATCAATTGGAACCCAGATAGCATCGACCTTACTAGTCATAACATTAACTGTTGAAGCAATTTCATTTGTTGAAGGAACAGCAAATGTTTCGACTGTCAAACCTGCTTTTTCAGCATAAGCCTTAAATTCTTCGACTTGAGTTTTTGAATTGTCTTCGCTGCTTGAGTAAAGAGCTCCGATTGTTTTCACATTTGGTGTGAGAGCTTTGATGAGTTCAACTTGTTGTTGAGCTGGATTGTGGTCAGATACCCCTGTAATGTTGCCACCTGGTTTTTTCAAATCTTTAACCAAGTTAGCACCGATTGGGTCTGTAATAGCAGCCATGATAACAGGTAGGTCTTTTGTGGCGCTTGCCAAACCTTGAGCAGCTGGTGTAGCAATACCAACCACAAGGTCATTCCCATTTGCAACCAATTGTTTGCTCATTGTCGCAACCTTACTTTGGTCACCTTCTGAGTTCATAAAGTCAATTTTCAACTGATCATCTTTATAGCCTTCTTCTGCCAGTCCATCTTGAATCCCTTTATAAATCAAATCAAGAGATGGATGGCTCACAAATTGAAGTACACCAACTTTGGCAACTTTCTTTTCATTTTTAGCTTCTGGTTTATTCATTGAAGAGTAAATCAAGCTTCCCGCTACTAAGACTGCTAATGCAGCGATAATTCCAATTAAACGTTTATTTTTCATTCTATTTCTCCTTTTATTCCTTTAAAATACTTCACTTATCTCAACAAGCGACGCCATCGTTTTCTTTCCATACTAACCTCCATCAAAAAAGTCCTCACACAAAAAACTTGTGTGAGGACGTCGATGCGCGGTACCACCTCAATTATAGGGAATTTCCCTATCGCTCTGTCTCGCAATAACGAGATGCACTGTAAGGTGTGCTCACCGAATTTTTATGATTTCAAATTCTAAATAACATCCAGCCCAATTTTCATCATCATCACTTATCTGTTTTCAGCTACCACAGACTCTCTAAAAAGTTTATATGATTACTTTTCTGAATGGTTAAATTATATCATTTTTCAACTACTTGTCAAGACTCTTTTAGCATTTTTTTAAACTATTCAAAAACTTCCCCTATAGAAAAGAGGAAGTTTGATAGGTATCAGCCTGAATTACGCAATCCTGTCGCAATTCCGTTGATGGTTGTATGGATTAATTTTTCTTGATCGCTTGATAATTCTCCTCGACGTTGACGTTTAATCAACTCCAACTGGATATAGTTGAGAATATTAAAATAAGGCATACGGTAATCCAAACTTGCTTTTAGATATGGATTTTCAGCCAAAAGTTCGTCATACCCTTCGATAGCCAAGATAACTTCCTTGGTCACTTGCCATTCATTTAAAATAGTCTCATAGATTGCTTTTACTTCTTCATCCTCACAAAGTTTGGCATATTCAAAAGCAATATTCATATTTGATTTTGACAAGACCATGTCGACATTTGAAAGAAGCGATTGGAAGAAAGGCCAGTTTTGGTACATATCTCGTAGGATAGCTATATTCTCTGGATTTTTATCGATAAATTCCTTGAAGCTTGAACCAACCCCATACCAGCCAGGGAACATGACACGGCTTTGTGACCATGAGAAGACCCAAGGGATAGCTCGCAAACCACCGATTTCAGTAATAGTCTTACGAGCAGCTGGACGAGAACCAATGTTAAAGCTTGAAATAGCCTTGATTGGACTTGACTCGAAGAAATAATCATAGAAATGGTCATTACCAAAGACCAAATCACGGTAGATATCGTAACTACGGTCCACCACTTGGTCCATAATAGCTTCATAACGATTTGAGGTATTGGTATCACTCTTCTTCTGAGTAATCATACGGTTAATGGCCGCTGAAACCAGCATTTCAAGGTTATAGTAAGCAGCGTCTTTGTTACCGTATTTATTGCCAATTACTTCACCCTGCTCCGTCAAACGAATACGGTCCTTGATAGACTTGAGCGGTTGAGATGTGATAGCTTCATAGGTTGGTCCACCACCACGACCGACAGTCCCACCACGACCATGGAAGAAGGTAACCTTAACACCAAATTCATCTCCAATGGCCGTCAACTGTTGTTGAGCCTTGTAGAGGGTCCAACATGATGACAAGTAACCACCATCTTTATTACTGTCAGAGTAGCCCAACATGATTTCTTGATAGTTATTGCGTGAAGCAATCCATTTCTTGGCAAGAGGAAGAGAAAGGTATTCTCTCATAGTTTCTTCTGAGTGGTCCAAGTCCTCGATTGTTTCAAAGAGAGGAACGATTTGAACACGGGCTCTTTCTTTATCAACTAACCCTACTTCTTTTAGTAAGATAGCCAATTCCAACATGTCAGATACGCTGGTTGCATGTGAAATGATAGTCTGACGAATGACATCATCACCTAACTTATCTTTCAACTTACGAGCAGCCTTGAAAATGGCCAATTCTTTTTCGAGTAACTCTGATTTTTCAACATGAGTAGCAGAAAGAATACGTGGATCTTCCTCTAATTCTTTCAAAAGAAGCTGGCATTTTTCTTCTTCACTGAGTTCACTATAATGAGAATGAATGCCTGCAGATTTCAAGAGTTCTGCTACACAGGCTTCATGAACACTAGAATCTTGACGCATGTCAATAGATGCCAAATAGAAACCAAAAATTTCAACTGCCTGAATTAACTCAACAAAATCACCAGAAATCAGTGCTTCACCCTTGTTTTCCAAGAGGGAATCACGAATGGTAATTAAATCCTTATAAAAATCATTAGCTGTTTCATAGCGAGCTCCAACTTCCTTATCCTCAATAAGATAAGCTTTTGTCGCTTGGATTTTTGATTGAATATCAAACAAGGCACGACGGTATAGCTCTTTTTCACGATAAATCGAGTTATCCTTAGACTGACGAGCCATTTCTCTAACTTGCTTGCTTACATTGACAATACTGGTTGAAAGAGAGAATTCACGATATAGCTGGTAAATCTTTTCATCATAGTAGTTCATGATGACTTCACACTGGGTCATAGCAGATTGTTTCAAGGTATCTGCTGTAACAAAGGGATTCCCATCACGGTCTCCACCAATCCACATTCCCATGGTAATTGGTTTAGGATGTTTCAACTCCAGTCCATGTTTTTTAGCCAGACGCTTGTATTCAGCTGTCAAATGAGGAACTGCCTTCAGGAATGAACTATTGTAATATTCCATAACATTCGTGATTTCATTGGTTACTTTCAATTTCTTTTCACGAATCATGTCTGTCTGCATGATAATCTCAATATAACGACGGAGATCATTATGCCATTTTTCCTTATTAATCAAGCCTAATTTCACATCACGATACTTACGCAAAAGGGTATGGATATGATTGGTCAAATCCAACATACTCTTACGTTGTACTTGTGTTGGATGGGCAGTCAAAACAGGGACAACATTCAAGTGTTCAAGAATTTCAACCGCATTGTCTTTTTCTGCAACCATTTTGATTGTTGCTGATAATTTCCCAAGATAATCTTGATCAATATTATTTTGGTGGTTGATTTCATAGGCCAAATCCACATCTTCTGAAATATTAATCAAGAGAGGCAAGATAGAGAAATAGCGTGAAATATAAGCCATTTCATCATTTGACAGACTCGTAACCAGTTGGTTCAAGCCTTGATAATCTTCTTGAGTTGACAATTCTTTCAACTGCATGATTTTTTCAAAAGTCTCTGGTGCAAGCATATTTTTAGTGATATCTTCTAACAATTCTGTTAAAATCAATACTTCTTCCTGCACGACAGCTTTATTACTATAGTTTTCTAATTTTTGAAGAGACATAGGTCATCCTTTCCACTATCAACTCTACATATAGTTTGATGAGTGAGCTTCTAACTCCTCATATAATTGGGCACGTTTTTCACTTGCATCAATATTTAAGACAAAGGCGATGGCTACAGACAAGACTAGGAGACTGTTCCCCCCTTGTGATAGGAAGGGGAAGGTTACTCCTGTCGAAGGAATAATGCCCGAAATTCCGCCAATATTAACAAATACCTGTACCAGCATCATCCCCCCAACCCCAATCGCCATCATGGAATTAAAGGGATTCTTAGCACGAATACCGACTAGGATAATCCGCAAAATCAGGAAAAAGACAAGGGCTAAAATCAAGCTGGCTCCCACAAATCCAAACTCTTCAATGACAATTGAAAATACAAAGTCTGTATGAGCCTCTGGTAAATAACCACGTTTTTCGATTGAATTTCCTAATCCTAGACCAAACCAACCACCATTTACCATGGCAAAGTAGGAATTTGCAAGTTGGTGGCCTGCTCCTGCCAAATCAGCAAAGGGATTAAAGTAGGCACTGAAACGCTTAGCAACGTAACCAAATACTGGAACTTTTGAAAACTTATCAACCCCAATCATAGAAATAGCTGATAAGGATAGGGCTGAAACTCCAAACAATACACCGATAAAGGCTATAAACCAACGATGAGCAATCCCACTAACTGTATACATAATCAAGGCGACCAGCGCTAGGATTGTAGCATTCCCCAAATCTGGGAAAATAGCCAAACTTCCTATCATTATCAAGAGGACAAAACGCCAATCATTAAAAGCACGAGGAATCCATTGATTTTGAGTTAAAACTTGAAAATCGTAAATACCAATTTCATCCTGTTGTTTTGAAAAACGTTGGGCCAAGTACCAGACGATGATAATCTTCAAATACTCCGCTGGCTGAATGGTCAAAGGTCCTACTGAAATCCAACCATAGGCTCCATTAACTGGCGTACCAATTAACCGAGCCAGAGCTAAGAGAATCAGCTCAACAAACATAACAATAAATAAAAGTCGTTCTTTTCTTAAAAAATTCAGTTTCAGCTTATATATCAAGGCAATCAATATTAAACTAAATATCCAAAACATTCCCTGACTTCGAACCAATTGGAGGGCACTTTTACCTTCTTCGATAAGAATGGCACTGGTTGTAGAATAGACTACAATCAAACCCAAAATAGATAAAAGTAAGTAAGGAACTAGAATAGAATAGTTTAATAGGTGCCTCTTACTAATCTTCATAGTATCACCAATCTAATGAGAACAAAAGAAATTATTCCCAAATTCCGTTTATTTTCTAGTTTTGATTGCTATTATACCATTTTTTCCGAAAGAAAAAAACTCTTACCCTTAAGATAGAAGATTTTCTCATAAGAAAAAGAGCACTTGGCTCTTTTCTGTTTTATTCTTTTGAAGAACTGCTTGAGCTTGAATCTCCACCACCGATGTATTGAGTGAAGATATTTTGGAAGGCCTGGTCTTTAACCTTGATATTGGCTGCTTGCAATTCTTTTCCGATAATACTTTGAACAAATGATGCGTCGTTTTGTTTTTGAGTTAAGATAACAGTTTTTAATTTTTCTTTATAGTCATCGATATTAGATGATTTTTCTGTTTTCTTAATCAGTTTAACAATGTAATATTGACTGCTGTAGGCTTGTGTTCCAGTAACACTAATCACATCAGAAACACCATTTACATCTAAAGCAAAAGCTGCTTTCTTAACTTGATCTGGTACTTCTGTTGAAGCAGAATCAAAAGTGATTTCTCCACCATTCGCTTTAGTTTTCTCATCTGTTGAATTATCTTTGGCTAATTGAGCAAAGTCTGCATCACTAGCTTTGGCTTTTTCGAGGACTTCTTTCGCTTTATCCTCATTATCAAGACGAATGATTTGAGCCGTTACATCTGGAGTGTACTCGTCAAAAGCCTTCTTGTAAGCATCGTCTGTCAATTCAGCTTCTGCTGCTTTTTTAACTGCCAACTCAACTAATTTACTAGTACGAATTTGCGCTTTACGTGTTTCAAGAGTCATTCCTGCTTGTGATAAGACACGTTGGTAATTTTCACCATATTGTTTCTCTTCTTCGGCAATAGTATCGTTGACTTCTTTGTCATCTACTTCTGAACCGTATTGTTTCTCAAATACTTTTTGGATAGTCAAGTTCAACAACACTTGTTGGGCTGAAGGATTGCTTTTCACTTGCTCATAAAATTGATGTTCTGTGATAACATCTCCTTTCATGCTGATAAGGTCTGCCCCTTCTGAACCTTTCGAACAAGCTGCTAAAGTTGCTACTGATAATAGTGTAATGGCACCTGCCAATAGTTTTTTCTTCATGTCTACTCCTTTGAGATAAGTGTTACCCTATCTATTTTACTATATTTTCTTAAATTTTTCTGAAAATCATTCGCTGTCAGGCAATTGAACATCTGCTACATTTTTACGAAGCATGAGGATGCCGTCACCCAGAGGTACTAATGTTGCAGTGAGTCCTGGATTGTCTAAGGTTGCATCAAATAGTCTTTGAAGGCCTCTGTAAATAGTTCGCTGGCCACGACGGACTTCCATAATATCCTTAGCAACATCACCACCTTGGAAAATATCATCCAAGACAACCACACCACCAATTTCCAAATGTTTGAGGATTTCTGGCAAAAAGACGATGTATTTAGACTTGGCTGAATCCATAAAGACGAAATCATAGGACTCTGTCAAGGTAGATAAGATATCTACCGCATCTCCTTCTAGGAGCGTGATTTGCTTGCGACTGTCAAACTGGGCAAAATTTTCCTTGGCAAAACCAATCATTTCTGGATTGCGGTCAATGGTTGTAATCTTGGCCTTTGGCGCATGTTCCGCCATCAAGAGGGCTGAAAAACCGATAGCCGTCCCAATTTCCAGAATGTTTTTAGGTTGTATGGTTTCCATGAGAAAACGGAAATAAGCAACCGTTTCATGGGGAATAATGGGAATATTTTCCTTGCGGGCAAAGTCTTCCAATTCTTTCAAAGATCCTGTGACCTGCTTTTGGCGCTGACGCATCAAGTCTACAATTTCTTCCTTGACGACAGGGCGACGCATGTTATGGTTGGCATTTTTACTATATGATTCAACCATCTTATGCCATTCCCAATTTTTCAACAAGTGCTTCAAACTCATTTAAACGACGTTCAAAGACTGCAAAGGCATCGTTGAGGTAGTCTTCCTTCTCCATATCAACTCCAGCTTTTCTCATGACATTAAGTGGATAGTCAGACTTACCTGCCTTGAGATAGTCGATATAGCGGTCACGGTCTTCTTGATTACCATGGACAATCTTTTCAGCCAAGGCTGAGGCTGCTGCAAAGCCAGTTGAATATTGGTATACATAGTAGTTATAGTAGAAGTGTGGAATGCGAGCCCACTCGTATTGGATTTCAGGATTGTCTTCCTTACTCAAACCATAATACTCTTGGTTCAAGTCTGCGTAGAGTTTATTTAGGAAATCACTTGTCAAGACTTCTCCATTTTGGTCCGCTTGGTGGATAGCGTGTTCAAACTCAGCAAATTGAGTTTGACGGAAAACTGTCCCACGGAAACCATCTAGGAAGTTATTGAGAATAGCAAAGCGCGTTGCATCATCTTCCACTTCTTCCAATAATTTCTCCGTCAAGATATTTTCATTGGTAGTTGATGCAATCTCAGCTAAGAAGATAGAATAATCTCCGTAAACATAAGGCTGCGTTTCACGAGTATAGCTTGAATGCATACTGTGACCTGTTTCATGAACAAGGGTAAAGAGATTGTCTAAATTGTCCTGCCAATTAAGTAGCATAAAGGCATTGGTATCGTAAGAACCACCAGAGTAAGCACCTGAACGCTTGCCTTGGTTTTCGTAAACATCAATCCAACGCTCGCTGAAGGCACGTTTGACACGGCTCAAGTAATCCTCACCCAAGACTGCCAAGGCATCTTCTGCCTTTTTCAAGGCTTCTCGGTAGGTAAAACTGTATTCAACAGAAGAAAGTGGTGTGTAGACATCGTACATCTTGAGGTCTGAAATTCCCAGGATTTTTGAACGAAGGTTAAGATAGCGATGCAAGAGTGGCAAATGCTTGCGAACTGCTGCTACCAAATTGTCATAAACACTCTCTGGAACAAAATTGGCTGCTAGGGCTGCATGACGAGCGCTCTTGTAGTTGCGAACTTTGGCACGGTAGTTTTGCACCTTAACATTGGTTTGCAAGGTTTTGGCATAGGTGTGTTGGAATTGTTGATAAGTCGCATAAAGGGCTTGATAGGCACCACGACGAACCTCACGATTTTTAGACTCCATCAAACGTGTGTAAGTCCCATGAGATAGCTGAACTTCCTTACCATCATCGTCAAGAACATAAGGGAACACAATATCCGCATTGTCCAAGATAGCGAAGGTTTCACTTGCCGAACCAAAGATTTCTCCAGCTCCAGCCAATAATTCTTCTTCACGTTGTGATAGAACGTGTTCCTTGCCTTGTAAAAGCTTGTCAAAATAGTGTTGATAAACCTGCAATTTTGGTTGAGCCTCTAAAAAGTCAGCATACTGCTCTTCACTAATCTCCATAAATTCAGGCTCATAGAATGAAAAGGCTTGGTCTAGCTGGCTGTAGAGAGTCATTGCCTTGGCATAGTACTCTTGGTACTTAGCTTCACGAGTATCCTGATCATTCTTCATATGAGCATAGACGTAAAGCTTCTCCATCTGGCGTTCCATTTCAAGAGAAAATTCAGTAATTTCTAGTAGGCTATCCGCGCTATCCAAGAGATGACCTTCATACTGGCTTACTTTCTCCAGTTGTTCTGTTAAATCTTTTAAGGCTTCTTCCCAAGCCTGGTCAGTTGGGTAGATCGTTGATAGATCCCATTTATCTTTTTCATTTATTTCATGTCTTTGTAATACCATTAGATTCCTCCATCCTTTCTATTCTACCATATTTTTCAAGAAATATTGCTGATAAAAGGCTGGTGGATAGAGCTTTTGCCAATCATTTTGAGGATTTTTTTGGTAATAGATTTGAAAATACTGATAATAGCTGGTCAAATCTTGCTCAATTTGGCAAAACTCACCTACTAGTGGTCGAATTTGTGGATACCATTCTTTTAACTCATAAGTCAGGATATTTTCTCCCTTTTGATAGGCTTCTGCTTGTTCTTTCATCCAAAAGGGATTTTGATAATAAAGTTGCTGTCGGATATAGCGACAGATGTCCTTGTCCTGAGAAACTGTAAAATGAGATATTTTTTGTTTCTTATAGGGAAGGCGTAATATCTCCAGCAAACTACCTTGACCATAGGGAAATTCCTTGATTTGATAATAGAGTCTGCCTCGGAGATCTTGATGAATCAGGTATTTGAGTCTTAAAACTTGTTTTTCACTGTCTAATTCCCAAACATAAAAGCCCATGTTGTGACTGAAATAGAGAAACCCTTGTTGTAGACGAGTCAAACGCTTCTTGAGCCACAGTTTTTCTCCCAGCAACCACAGTACTTGGTAACCCTGACTACGATAGCCCTCACTACGCTCTTTAAGAAGTTTTTGTGACAAAGGACTACACTGAACTTCTAGGGCTAGATTATCATTCACAAATACATCCGCAATCTGTTTAAGCTCTGGAAGCGGGTATTCTAATTGAACCTCTGTCTCTTTTTTCAACCAATGATAAAGGGATTCCTTATTTGCCAGGTGTTCTGGACTTTCATTTTCAAAGGAATAATCGCAGTCTTTTAGGGATTTATGAGCAAAATGGGGCCGGACACTTGGTCCTTGACGCAAACGGAGCTGACCTCCACAAGCTGGGCAGGTGTATGCTTGCTTCTCAAGCTTATCCTCTAACACATTTACCAATTCTCCCCTAGCATCTCTCGCAACAAACATGATTTCCCTCCTTTTCTATATTATTCGTAAAAAAGAAAAAAGATCAGGAAATTTCCTAATCTTTATTCATGCTTATTTAATTTTTTTAGCTAGCATGGTCGCAAATCGTAGTTGAATACGATTGCCATTCTCATCACGACGGTGAAGATGGCCTGGATTTTCATTGTACTTAACCAATTCCCAGTCCTTGTAATAGTCTGCCAGTTCCCCTTTCTTAAAAGTAAATGGGAAGTTCACTGAGCAAGGATAGTCCTCCGTATCCATGGCACAAACGATAAGATTGTAGCCACCAACAGTGGTTTTATCCTGCATGTTTTTGATAATTGCAGGAATGCGATCTGCTTGCAGAAACATCAAAACAACTGTCGATATGATGAAATCATAGTCTTGCCCAATGCTAGCTGAATTGATATCGTAAAGACCAACAGGCATATCCAGGTCTTCCTGCTCAACAATGCTTTGCAAGATTTCAAGAGATAATTCATTTTGATCTACAGCTGTAACATCAAAACCATTCTGTGCAAGAAAGAGAGAGTTACGGCCCTGACCACAGCCCAAATCCAAGGCTTTTCCTGGTTTTACTGTCTGCATTGCCTCTAGTACCTCTGAATGAACCGGATTGGTATTGTATTTCTTAGGGAAATAATCCTCAGGTTTACAATAAAATTCTAAATACCATTCTACATCATCTGTTACAGCCTCAACTCGGTGCCAGGCTTGTGGTTGTGCCATGGGATTCTCAGCCCCTGCTTCAAAGAGGTGCTCAGCTAAAACCTCACCATATTCTGTCAATTCAATAAACTTGAGAGTTCCCTTCAAAACAGTAATTTTCCCCCAAGTCCCAACCTTGGTATTGTGTTTCTGCTGAACAGCCTCTGGCATGGTTTCTTTAGTCCACAAAGGCATACGTTTATAGGCAACTAGTTTTTCCATCTTCATTTCCTCTTTTTATCGCTGATTAACAGCTTTCATAACACGCGCGATGTCGCGGTTTTGCTCACGTCGTTTGATAGACTCCCGTTTATCATAGTCATGCTTCCCTTTAGCTAAACCTAAAAGGAGTTTAGCGTAACCATCTTTGATATAGACCTTAAGGGGAACCAGGGTCATTCCTGTTCCTTTAGTCTCTTGTTCTAATTTTTGGATTTGTTTCTTATGGAGCAGGAGTTTACGACGACGTTCTGGTTCTTGGTTCCAGATATTGCCCTCTTCGTAAGGAGCAATATGAACATTGCTCAACCAGACCTCCCCATTTTTTACTTGGGCAAAGCCATCCTTGAGATTGATTCGAGCAGCTCGTACACTCTTGATTTCAGTTCCTGTCAGGACCATCCCTGCCTCTAGCGTATCTACGATTGTATAGTCGTGGCGCGCCTTTTTATTTTGTGCGACGACCTTTCCCTCGCCCTTTGCCATGCTTAGCTCCTTTCTTAGCTACTTCCTTATAAAAAGGATTCTTTCCTTTTTTCTTCTTGTCTTTTTGTGAATGCTTGCGCTTATCATTTGAGCGTCCTGATTTTCTCTTATCTTCCTTCTTATCTGAACGACGACTTGAACCACGCCCCCTGTCACTGCGATTAGACTGTTTTAAGCCTTTTTCAATCACATCAAACTCACTTGGGATATATGAGAAGTCAATTTCACCCGTCATCTTGTCGGCTCTTTCAACTCGGATACGAATCTGTTGCCCTACACGGAAGGTTGTTCCTGATTTTTCTCCACGAAGAGTCAAATCACGTTCGTTGAAATGATAAAATTCAGGTAAATTAGTGATGTGAATCAAGCCTTCAACTGTGTTTGGCAATTCGACAAAGAGACCAAACTTGACAATGCTGGACACAACCGCATCGTACTCTTCACCCACGTATTCTTCCATGTACTCAGCCTTTTTCATGGCTTCGACTTCACGCTCGGCCTCGATAGCTCGACGCTCACGGTTGGAAGACTGGGTCGCAATCTCTGGAATCACTTGTTCAAAATGCTCTGCTATTTCCTTAGAACGGCCGTAATCACGAATCATACGATGAACAAGAAGGTCTGGATAACGACGAATCGGACTGGTAAAGTGAGTGTAATAGTCAGCTGCTAATCCATAGTGGCCGTGATTGTGCTCCGAATAGCGAGCCTGCTGCATAGAGCGTAGAAGCATCATGGATAATACATCTGCATAAGGTTCTCCCTCAACAGCACTCATGATGTCTTGGAGAGCCTCCTGGCTAATCTCACTAGCAGTCCCATAAATGCGCAAGCCAAAGCTTGAAGCATAATCAATAAACTTCTGAACTTTTTCAGCCTTAGGCTCCTCGTGAATTCGATAGATAAAAGGCAAATCCAACTTGCTGAAATGTTCGGCAACTGTTTCATTGGCCATCAACATGAAGGACTCAATCATGCGCTCGGCAACACCACGCTGACGAAGAACGATATCAACAGGCTTACCTTGTTTATCCACTAAAATCTTAGCTTCATTGGTATCAAAATTGAGGGCTCCACGTTTCACACGCATATTTTCTAAAGTTTCATGAAGCTTGGCCATGAGTTCGATACTAGGGACAATTTTCTGATATTCTTGTCTCTTTTCCTTGTCTCCAGCTAGGATATCATTGACATCACTGTAGGTCATCCTGAAGCTAGTCTTGATAACCGTTTGTGTGATGGTGTAGTTGACTACACGACCATGTTTATCAATCTCCATAATGGCAGACTGGGTCAGGCGATCAACTTGAGGATTGAGGGAGCAAATGCCATTTGACAGTCGTTCTGGAAGCATTGGGACCACACGGTCTGTCACATAGACAGAAGTTGCGCGGTTAAGAGCTTCCTTATCAAGGGCAGAACCCTCAGTAACATAATAGGAAACATCTGCTATGTGAACTCCGAGTTCGATATTGCCATTTTTCAGAGCCTTGATATGCACAGCATCGTCCAAGTCTTTAGCGTCAGCACCATCAATGGTAAAGGTAATCTCATCTCTCAGATCCAGACGACCCTCCATATCCTTTTGAGACGGAACATCAGGCACACTTTCTGCTTCCTTGACAACAGCTTCTGGAAACTCGGATACAATGTCCATTGATTCCAAGACCTCAAGAACATCAATTCCGACATCCGTTGAATGCCCCACCACATCGAGGACACTCGCGACAAAGAAATCATGTTTCTTGCTTGGGTATTTATCGATAAAGACCTTGAGAACTTCGGTTCCCTCGAGTTTAAGGGCTGGTTTCTTAACATAGATCAGTTGGCTGATTTTCTGATTTTTTGAACGAATATAGCCAGCATACTTAGGCTTTTCCTGATCTAGAACGATTTGACCGACAGCGGTTGTCAAACTGTGTTCTAGGATATCGATAATTTTGGCTTCAGCAGCAGTTCCCTTGTTACGATCAGCGACTTTCTTAATGACAACCTCAACAGTATCTCCATCAATAGCATAGTTGACATCGTTTTTCCCTACAAAAAGATCGTCCTCTTCTCCTTCTATGCTGACAAAACCAAAGCCATTTTTATGGGCATGAAAAATCCCCTTGAGAGTAATCTCATGTTTTCTCTTAACTTCCAAGGTCAGACTGCCATCTTCTTCAAAGCGAATCTGGTGCTTTCTTTCCATTAGAGACAAGGTTTTAATCAACTCACGAAAATCCTTAGATCCGTCTTTTCCCAAAGCCTGAGCCAAGTCATTGACAGTCACCTTTCCCTTGTCTTGCAAATATTCTTTTATTCTATCTTTCATATTTTCTTTCTAGATTTTTTATTTTCTTTTACTGTAAAACCTTCTCAAATATCTTTTAAAAATAAAAAGAGGCAAAGACCTAGTCCTGCCCATTATTTTCTTATCTACTTGATAATACCGTCAATGCTAAGGCAATGGCTAGCCAGAAAAAGACTAAAATCCCTGTCAAACGCTGCATTACAGCTTCAAAACCGCGTGCTTTACTGCGTTCAAACAAATCACCTGAGCTGGCATCAAATACATTGCTGGATTGGTTTTTAGTTGGTTGCATGAAAATCGCAATCACAATCACAACAGATAATACTAATAAAATGGTTAATAATAGGTTATACATATCAAACTCCTTAAAATCCTTATTATTTTACCATAAAATCTACTTAGATTCAAGATGTAGGGTTACTTTTCTTTCCTTGGGACAATACTTTAAAACCTCAATCTTGTCTGGATGGGTTTTTGAATTTTTACTAGTTAGGTAATTGATACTGCCACAAGAGGAGCATTTGAGATTAATTTTTACTCGCACTAGATTTCCTTTACTTTTAATAATGTTCGAAATTGAAGCAGGTTAAAGAGACAACTAAAGGCAACACAAAGGCTTGTCGCATAAAAGACTGCATGGTAGCCAAATTTTCCTGCTACTGCAGAACCTGCCATAGGCCCAACGACACCTCCCAGATAAAAGAATACCTGATTAAAGGCAAAGACCCTCGAAATACCAGCTTTGGGGGTCATCTTGCTGAGAAGGGCATTAACTCCGGGAATCAAGGCACCGGTCCCCAAGCCAAAGAGGAAACGATAGAGTCCTAGTTGAAGGGGGCTAGAGGCATTGGAACAGAGGAGATAGATGATGACTGAATAAAACTGGGCGACAACCAAGAGGCGATGGTTGCCCACCTTGTCACCTAGCTTTCCCATGACTCCTGCGCTCATCATACTGGAAAAGCCCATACTGGATACAATCAAACCAGATACAAAAAGAAGATTCTCTGTCTGGCCTAAGTCGCGCACATACAGAGCTAAGATAGGGCCAATTGATTGGGCTGAAAACTGGATGACAAAACTGGTCAGAAAGAGGTTGACCAAAAGATAGGGATATTTAACTGATGTAAATAACTCCTTTGTTGGAATGGCCTTTTCCTTGGCTACTGGTTGAAAATCTTCCTTGATAAAGCAAATAGTCAAAACAGCAGCTAAAAATAGAAAACTACCAACCAGTAAGAAAACCGTACGAATGCCAAATAATTCTGCAATAAATCCCCCGATAAAGGGACCAGTTAGAGTGCCTGCAACTACGCCAGTAGACAAAGTTCCGAGAGCAGAGCCTGATTTCTCCTTGGGAACCTGACTGGCTATCAGGGCTGTTGCATTGGGAACAAAACCCGCAAATACACCATTCAGTAAACGAAGAAAGATTAGCCAATAAATATTTGGCACAAAGGCCAAGCCTCCCATAGTAATGGTCATGGCCAGGCCAGCACGAATCATCATGGGTTTTCGACCGTATTTATCAGCAAGGATACCCCAGATAGGAGAAAAGAGCGCCGCAGAAATAGCAGAGACAGAAATAGCTAAGCCTGCATAAAAAGCGACTTGCTCACTCCCTACACCTAGATTTTCCACAAAGATAGGCATAAAGGGCACAACCAAAGAAATACTGGCTCCAGTCAGAAAATTACCAAACCAGGCAATGCGCAGATTATCCTTCCAGTTAATCTCTGTCATCTTGCTTACCTCCCTCAAGCAGGGAGAATACCTGAGTAAGAAGCTGGTCTTGATTTCCATTGTTGTTTAAAACATGGCTGGCCAAATATTTCTTTTTCTCTAAAGGCCACTGGGCTGCCAGACGAAACTCAGCTTCATTTTTGGACAAGTGGTCCCTTTTCATTAAGCGTTCTACTTGGACATATCGGTCCACATAGACCAACCAAGTCTCATCAAACCAAGAGACGTAGTCCTGCTCAAAAAGCAAGGGAATATCCATGAAGAAAATCTCTTCTGTCTGAGCCAACTGGTCTCTCAACGTAGCTAGCTCTTCACGGATAATCTTTCCTTGGATTCGCTTAGACCATTCCTGTTCTTCAGGATTTGAAAAGATAAGACTAGCTAGGATAGGGCGATTAAGTTCTCCGTTTTCAAGGATGATTTCTTGCCCAAAGTGCTGGACTAGAGCTTCAAACAGACGACCACAAGGTTTCTGTAGTTGGTGGACGACTGCGTCGGCATCCACTACTTGAAAGCCTTGCTTCCTTAGAAAATTTGTCACGGTTGACTTACCAGAGGCAATTCCTCCTGTGATTCCGATGATTTTTCCCATCAGCCCCTCCTTTGGCACTGAGGACAAAAGTGAGTTCCTCGTCCACCTAGTTGGATTTTCTCAATAATGGTACCACAGCATACACATTCTTGACCAGCCTTGTCATAGACTTGATGAAAATCCTGCATGGTTCCATCTTCCCCAAAGGCATTGGTATAGGTCCGAATGGTGGAACCACCTTTTTCAACAGCCTGTCCCAATACAGCAATGGTCTGGTCATGAATAGCTGTCGCTTCTGCGGCTGTCAAAGTCTGGGAAGGTCTAGCCGGATGAACCTGAGCTCGCCAGAGAACCTCATCCACATAGATATTGCCAAGTCCAGCTACCAAGGTTTGGTCTAGAAGATGGGATTTGATAGGCTTTTTGGACTTAGCTAGGGCAGCTTGAAATACCTGCACATCAAAGTCTTGTTCGCTTGGTTCAGGCCCTAGTTTTTTAGAAATAAAGTAGGCTTCCAAAAGGTCAGGAGCCAAGAGTTCCATAGTACCAAACTTGCGAACATCCTCATAAACAAGCGTGCCACCATCTTCAAACTGAAAGAAAACATGGGCATGCTTGCGTTCAGGTACTTGGTCTGGATAGTAAAAATACTTGCCCTCCATCCGCAAATGGGAAATCAAGACCTTGTCAGTCAAGTAAAAAAGCAAATATTTTCCACGACGTCCCATGGACTCAACAATCTGACCAGGCACTTCCTTTTGAAACTCGTCCAAATCCGTCTTAATCATCTTGGGATAGCGAATTTCTATACTCGAAATCTTCTTACCCAAAATCAATTTTTCTAAGCCACGACGAACGGTTTCAACCTCAGGTAATTCAGGCATAAGTCCTCCTTCGGTAAAAACAAGAAGCAGGCATGAGCCCACCTCTACTTAGTATTCTTTTTCATTATAGCCAAAGTCAGCTAAATCTAGCTTTTTATCGCGCCAGTTTTTCTTGACCTTGACCCAGGTTTCTAGGAAGACCTTGTCTCCTAGCATGAGTTCAATATCACGACGGGCCATGCTACCAATTTTCTTAAGCATAGCGCCACCTTTACCGATGATAATCCCTTTTTGGCTATCGCGCTCGACCATGATGGTTGCACGGATATGAACCTTGTCTGTCTCTTCATCTCGTTTCATCGAATCAACCACTACAGCAACTGAGTGAGGGATCTCTTCGCGAGTTAGGTGCAAGACTTTCTCGCGAACCATTTCTGAAACCAAGAATCGTTCTGGATGGTCTGTGATTTGATCAGATGGGAAATATTGGAAACCTTCGTCCAGATTTTCACTCAAAATATCCACTAGACGAGAGACGTTATTCCCTTGAAGAGCTGAGATTGGAACGATTTCCTTAAAGTCCATTTGATTACGAAAATCATCAATCTGAGACAAAAGCTGGTCTGGATGAACCTTATCGATCTTGTTCACCACCAGAATAACAGGAACCTTAGCAGCCTTGAGACGCTCGATAATCATATCGTCCCCCTTACCACGCGCTTCATCAGCAGGCACCATGAAAAGAACGGTATCCACTTCACGAAGGGTGCTATAGGCAGATTCGACCATGAAATCTCCGAGAGCTGTTTTAGGTTTGTGAATCCCTGGTGTGTCGATAAAGACAATTTGCTCCTTATCAGTTGTGTAAATTCCCATAATTTTGTTGCGCGTTGTCTGCGCCTTGTCACTCATAATGGCAATCTTTTGCCCCATGACATGATTTAAAAAAGTTGACTTCCCAACGTTGGGACGTCCTAAAATGGCTACAAAGCCTGATTTAAAAGTCATAATTTCCTCTTGCTATTTAAAATAATAAATCCCAGATTCGTGGGAGAAAAATCAATGCGCCTGTTAAGGCTGCGAAAAGAGAGACCACTAATACCGCGCCAGCCGCCATATCCTTGGCATTTTTAGCCAGCATAGAAAAGTGATAGTGACTGGCCAAATCCACCACATTCTCGATAGCAGAATTGATAATTTCAAAGGCTACTACCAAAAAAATGCTCAATAGGAGAAAGAGCCATTCGATTCGTGACACCTGAAAAACAAAACCTGCGAGGATGACCACGAGAGCCGTCACCGCATGTTTTCGCATATTGCGTTCTTCCTTTATGGCAGTAAAAATTCCTGTAAGAGCAAATTCTAAACTGGATATCAGGTCACGATTTTTCCATTTTCGTTTATTGTCTTGTGAGTCCATAGGCTGTCAAAATTTCTTCTTGTAAACCGAACATCTCCGCTTCTTCTTCCGGAGTGTAGTGATCATAGCCGTTAATATGTAAAAAGCCGTGTACTGCCAAGAAGCCCATCTCACGCTCAAAGCTGTGGCCATATTCCTCAGCCTGCTCATGAGCCTTATCAATAGAGATGAACAATTCCCCAATATAGGCATCAAACTCAGACATCATCTCTGCTAATTCTGGATTTTCAAGCAAATCTTCTTCGTCAAAGGCAATTTCCAACTCTGGTTTATATTCAAGGCTGATGACATCTGTCGGACGGTCGGTGTCACGGTACTCCAGATTGAGTTCATGACTACGCTCATTGGTCACAAAGGTAACTGCCATCTCCTTGTCTTCTTTTCCTAATTTTTGGGCTGCAAATTCCAAAATCTCTTGGGTTTGTTGCAACATTTCTTTTGAAACTTGACCAGTTTCATCTACCATTTCAATATACATGTGCTTCTCGTTTCTCTTTACTTGGCTTTATTATACCACATTTCCATGATTTTATTCTACCTTTTTGATATAATACTATGGAATACAATCACAAGGAGAGAACGATGTCATTTGACGGATTTTTTTTACACCACATGGTTGAGGAATTGCAAAGAGAATTAGTGAATGGTCGCATTCAGAAAATCAATCAACCTTTTGAACAAGAGTTGGTCTTGCAAATCCGTAGCAATCGCCAAAGTCATCGCCTGCTCCTTTCTGCCCATCCAGTTTTTGGACGCATTCAGCTGACCCAAACAACTTTTGAAAACCCAGCCCAGCCTTCTACCTTTATCATGGTTTTAAGAAAATATTTGCAGGGTGCCCTGATTGAATCGATTGAGCAAGTGGAAAATGACCGTATTGTGGAAATGACAGTTTCCAATAAAAACGAAATTGGAGACCATATCCAGGCTACCTTGATTATCGAGATTATGGGTAAACACAGTAATATTCTACTGGTCGATAAAAGTAGCCACAAAATCCTCGAAGTCATTAAACACGTTGGTTTTTCACAAAATAGCTACCGCACCTTACTTCCAGGATCGACCTATATCGCTCCGCCAAGTACGGAATCTCTCAATCCTTTTACAATCAAGGACGAGAAACTCTTTGAAATCCTGCAAACACAGGAAACGACAGCTAAGAACCTTCAAAACCTCTTTCAAGGTCTGGGACGTGATACGGCAAATGAATTGGAAAGCATACTGGTTAGTGATAAACTATCTACTTTCCGTAACTTTTTCAATCAAGAAACCAAACCATGCTTGACTGAGACTTCCTTCAGTCCAGTTCCTTTTGCAAATCAAGTGGGAGAGCCTTTTGCAAATCTTTCTGATTTGTTGGACACCTACTATAAGGACAAGGCTGAGCGCGACCGCGTTAAACAGCAAGCCAGTGAACTCATTCGTCGTGTTGAAAATGAACTTCAGAAAAACCGCCACAAACTCAAAAAACAAGAAAAAGAGTTACTGGCGACAGACAACGCTGAAGAATTTCGTCAAAAAGGGGAATTGCTGACAACCTTCCTCCATCAAGTGCCTAACGACCAAGAACAGGTTATCCTAGACAACTACTACACCAATCAACCTATCACGATTGCGCTTGATAAGGCCTTGACTCCCAACCAGAATGCCCAACGCTATTTTAAACGGTATCAGAAACTCAAAGAAGCTGTCAAATACTTGACTGATCTGATTGAGGAAACCAAGGCAACCATTCTCTATCTGGAAAGTGTAGAAACCGTCCTTAACCAAGCTGGACTGGAAGAAATCACTGAAATCCGTGAAGAATTGATTCAAACTGGCTTTATCCGCAGAAGACAACGGGAGAAAATCCAGAAACGCAAAAAGCCAGAACAATATCTAGCAAGCGATGGCAAAACCATCATCTATGTCGGCCGAAACAACCTACAAAACGAGGAGTTAACCTTTAAAATGGCCCGCAAGGAGGAACTTTGGTTCCATGCCAAGAATATCCCTGGAAGCCACGTTGTCATCTCAGGCAATCTTGATCCTTCCGATGAAGTCAAGACAGACGCGGCAGAACTAGCCGCCTACTTCTCTCAAGGTCGCCTGTCGAATCTGGTGCAGGTGGATATGATCGAAGTCAAAAAACTCAACAAACCAACTGGTGGAAAACCCGGCTTTGTCACTTACACAGGGCAAAAGACCCTCCGTGTCACACCAGATCCAGAAAAAATCGCATCCATGAAAAAATCCTGATTTTACTTGAAATCAGGATTTTTAACTTACTATTCACTCAAATCATATCCAATTATAGGACTAATCTTTACCACCTAGCTTCTCATTGATTTTCATCATCACACTAGCAATTTTTTCGCCCCAATAAGGGTCTGAGGCATATTCAACATTCATACCAGACGCCTTGTTTCCAAGGAAAGTTCTGCCCCTATCGATATAATTTTCCTTAATCCACTTGCTTGCACCTAAAATTCCCTTATCCACATCATCAAATGTCTTGGCAGAAAGGTAAGGAGTCGTATCATAGGCTGTAATTCCAAAGAAATTATTCTTATCTTTGGCAATCTTGCTACGTCCCCAGTCGCTTTCTAAGGCACTATGGGCAAGAAGGTAAAGGGCATTGATATGGTAATGCTCTTCGGCTTCCTTAAAGGTAGCTCCCTTATTTTCCAAGAGACTATTGTCAATATTTAACAGACTAAATACCTTATCCAAGTCTTCAGCACTATAGTTTGTAACCTCTGTCAAATCTTTGAAAAGGAAGGGATTCTCAAGCTTAAAACCATCAAAATGCAGGCCATCTGCCGAATAATATTTCTTGCCTACTTCCATATCAGAAAGATGAGGAGCTACTGGGATACTAGCATTCTGAGCCACATAGTGATAAAAACGGTACCCATCACTCTCATAATAAGGGATAAAATCCTTGCTGGCATCTAGTTCTTGTAAATCTTCTGTTTTCATATAGCCTGACAAACCAGAAATAGTAATAGCCAGGCGCTTGTCATCACTTTTTCTATCCTTATCTAGCCAAACAACACTACCTTGCGATATATAGGACAGCTTTTCACCATCTGCATTATAAATATTTGCTGTGACAGGTACTACTTGATAGTAAGCAGCATTTTCGTTTGTAGCTTTTTCTCCAAGCCATTTACCGTCGCTTCCGAACTGATAACCATCTACTGTCTCATTTTTCGCCATGTAGCCGCCAGATTTGAAGTAGTACCAGGCTTGACTTTTAGCATCGTATAGCCATTCTTTCTCAGCCATTTTGCCATCAGATTTGAAATAAAACCATGACTCCTTATCCCAAATCCATTCATTTGCTGCCATATAGCCACCTGATTTTAGATAATAATAGTGACCATTTTCGAAAATCCATTCTTTCTCAGCATGTTTTCCATTTTCTTTGATGTAAAACCAAGATTGGTATTGTTTGTCAAAAAGCCAACCTTGCTGTACTTTTGCGCCACTAGCACTTACATAAGCCTGTTCAATCCACTGACTTGTCAGTAAATAACCACCGGATTTGAAATAATAGTCCTTTCCCTTAATTTGGAGCCATTCTTTCTCTGCGTGTTGTCCATCTGCTTTGATATAAAACCAAGCATCATATTGAGAATCATAGACCCAGTCTTCTATTACCTTGGCACCTGTAGCACCGACATAGGAAGCTCCTAGCCAAGCATTTCTTTTCATCTTTCCATCTTGGTCAAGATAATAGAGGACTCCCTTGTCTTCTATCCATTCTGACTTGGCCATATAGCCACCAAATTTGAGGTAAAAATAGTCGTCACCTTGCTTTAGCCATTCATTTTCAGCATAGTTGGCATCTTCTTTTATATAAAACCAAGATTGATAGTGAGCATCAAAAATCCACTCATTAGCTGCTTGATTCCCATCTGCTTTCAGGTATTGTTTTCCTTGCCAAGTACCATCACTAGCCATTGCACTCTCTGGTCTGGCTAAGAAAAATAGCAGAGCTAAAAAAACAAATCTCAATTTCTTCATAAACTTTCTTCCTCTGTTCTTTCCATTTTATTGTATCAAAATTCTCTATAATCAATATTACAAACTGATAAAAAATCAAGAACAGATTGATTGCAGTTTACCTCAGAGACTCTTTTACTTCCTTGCGTAGATTTTCTAGACTGCTGATACCATATTTATCCATAACCTTTGGTAAATTTTCGATAATATCAGGACAGGCGTAAGGATTGGTAAAGTTGGCTGTTCCAACTCCTATAGCAGATGCTCCAGCCAGATACATTTCTAGGGCAGCTTCAGCCGAATCCACTCCTCCCATTCCAATGATAGGCAGGTCTGTTGTTTGGGCGACTTGGCGGATAAGTTTGAGGGCTACTGGAAAGACTGCTGGACCAGACATTCCACCTGTTCCATTGGCCAAGATTGGTTTTCTGGTTTTGAGGTCAAAACGCATTCCAACCAGAGTATTAATCATAGTCAAGCCACTTGCTCCTGCATCCTCTGCTGCCTTTGCGACAGTAACGATATCGGTCACACTAGGGGTTAATTTGACATAAACTGGCACATCAGAGGCTTCCACAGCTGCTTTCACCACATCATAAGCTAAATCTGGATCTTGACCAATCAAGAGTCCATGATTACAGTGGTCTACGTTGGGACAAGAAATATTGAGCTCAATAGCCTTCACATTAGCTGCCTTGGAAATCCCATGAGAAACAGCTGCATACTCTTGTTTTGAAAAACCAGCTACATTGGCGATAATAGGAAGATTTGGATACTCTCTTTCTAGCCAAGGTAACTTTTCAGCCAAAACAACTTCCAAACCAGGATTTTGCAAACCGATTGCATTAAGCATACCAGCGGGTGTTTCTGCCACCCTTGGAGTTGGATTTCCAAAACGGGGTTCAAGAGTTGTCGCTTTGATCATAATAGAACCCAAAAGGTCTAAATCATAGTACTTGGCATACTCTTGACCAAAACCAAAACAGCCTGATGCTGGAATAATCGGATTTTTCAAATCCAAGCCTGGTAGAGAAACTTGTAAACGATTTGTAGTCATGATTTTCTCCTTATAATACAACTGTTCCTGTACGGAAAACAGGGCCATCTTCACAGACGCGTTGGCTGACCGTCTCGCTTTCTGGCACTTTTAGGACGCAGGCATAGCAAGCCCCCATCCCACAAGCCATACGAGATTCTAGAGATAGATAGGCTCTTGGGTGGTCATAAAAGGTTTGATTGATATACTTCATCATTCCAGGCGCCCCACATGAGTAAACAGCATCAAACTGACTGTCTAAATCATTAATGACGACGGAAACATTGCCCTTAATACCATAAGAACCATCATCTGTCGTTACAAAGACTTGACTATATTGGGCTAATTCTTTTTCAAGGATAACAGCAGCCTTATTAGCAAATCCGAGAACTGTCACTACTTTCACACCACGCGCATGCAATTCCTTGGCCACCTCAAGCAATGGAGGTACACCAATCCCCCCTCCAACTAAGAGAACCTGGTTCTGCTCGTCTAGGTCAGACAAGTCAAAACCATTTCCCTGAGGACCCATCACATCAAGAGTATCTCCCTGACTTAAGGTTGAAAAAATAGCAGTCCCAGTTCCCTCAATCCGATAAATGAGATGACACTGCTTGTTAACCTTATCAATAGACGAAATTGAAATAGGACGACGCAAGAGATGGGCATCATCAGGCACGCGCAGATGTAGAAATTGACCTGCTCGCATGGCTTCAACCATTTCCCCCTCTAGGACTAATTCAAAGATTGCAGGCGCAATTTCCTCCTGTGCAACCACCTTCATGGTTTCCAATCGAATCGCACCCATACGTTTCTTACATGTGGGATTCATTACTTTTCCTCCTTAAATTTTAAGGGGACCAGATAAAGAAAAGACCTTGCTAGTGCAAGGCCTCAGTTAAAATCGTACAACACAAGAGAGCACACTTAAAAAGTCTCCTCTAGAAAATTGTACTATTCTTTTATCTGACACCTTGTGAGTCTCTCTGGACTCCCCTTAAAGGTTAAATTTTTACTATTATACTCTTTCAGCTAAAAAAAGTCAAGTAAAAAACGAACATTCTACTTGACTTCAAGAAATTATTTTTCACGAATGACTTCGACCTTGTAGCCATCAGGGTCTTTGACAAAGTAATAGTTAGGTGCAGTTCCTGGTAGACCATTTGGCTCAGTCACTTCATAGCCTTTTGCACTGTGCTCTTGATGAAGAGCTTCAAGATCGGGTGTACTGAGGGCGATATGGGCAAATCCATCTCCAACCACATAAGGACCATGATCGTAGTTATAAGTCAACTCCAACTCATAGTCATCACCCTCAAGACCTAGATAGACAATCGTGAAGGCATGGTCTGGAAAATCTCTGCGACGCAATTCTTTAAATCCAAAAGCATCTTGATAAAATGCAATTGATTTTTCGAGATTTTCTACTCGCAAGCAAGTGTGTAGCATTTTTGAAGCCATATTCATTACCTCTTTCATTTTAATAGTTCTATTATACCTTTATTCAGGAAAATTTACTAGAAACTTGAACTAGAGTCCTCTTCTCTACTATTTTATTCTAAGCAGCACTTTTACGATTTTCTTTGCGTATATTGCGAATAAGAAAAAGCATGATAAGGATAAAAAGCCCCTCAAGGAAGTAGAAAGTAAACTCATTGTTCAATATTAACAGGTCTTTTTCAAAAAAGATTTTGCTAAAATCTGGTATAGGGATGAATAGAATTCTAAATAACCGTCTTAGGAAAATAAAAATCTGCAATCCATAAATCATAAAGGTCTTCTTAACACCAATTGCTAAACGCTGCTCTTTTGTAAAATAAGCCAATACGATTCCATTTAATAAAAGTAAAAAAGTTAAGCTCAAAGTTTCATTTCTTAGAATAACTGGATTAAATAGACTTAAGCGACTGTGAATTAGAGGTAATAATTGAAAGAATATAACACCCATTATAATCGGAAAAATAATTTCCTTCAGTGAGGGTGGAAATCCTATCCAAAATCTTGTAAAGTATAGAATACCAACAACTATCATAGAAATAAAGATGTAACAAATTACAATATATGAAATCTTTTCACTTCGGTTTGCCAGAGCAACTAGAAAACCAGCAGATAAAAACAGTCCGAGAGGAATTAACTTGTTCAAAGAATAGGTCACTCTCAACCCATAACGAACATGGAAACCATCAATAATAGAAAAAATGCTTATAAATAATAGACAAGAGATGAGTCCAAGTGGAATAACTGGAACAAAGGAAAGCAGTATTACTGCTAAAACCCAAAGATTTCTATTATAATAAAATTTTATTTTTTGCCCTCGGGCATTGAGTCCTTCTTTGATTGGTTGGTCAAGTCTCCTATGCATGTAATAATTATAGAGAGAAACCATTCCTATGTATAGCCATCTATTTAAACCAGGTTCGTCATAGACGCTTAGAAGAAAACTGATAATGGTTAAAGTCGCAAAGGTAAAAGTTAAGAGCCTATTTTTAAGAACATCTCTTTTAATCCAAGCAAGATAAGATACTTTAGGATTCGGATGATTGAGTTGATATGCGTGGTGAGTCATCTCTTCGAGTTTCAGGTCTGTCTCCTCTGTCATCAAGAGCGGAGCCATGCTAGAAGTATGAAATTGACCCAATATAAACTTCAATAGTTCTCCATCTGTAAAACGGTGATACTCCTTATAAACTTGTTCAAAAAAGATAGGATAAATGCGAGGTTTCTCTTTAAAAACTTGTTTCCAAATCGTCCAATCATTGACAAGTTTATCATCTTTTAACAATTTATCGACAAATAGATATCCCTCATAATACCAGTAATCAAATTTCTCTTTTTTATTTAACTCATATTTCTTGATAGCCCAAGGATAGTAATAAATATCATTCCAAAAATTGAATTTCTTTAGATAAGGATTTTCTCCATCCTTGATGTTATTTTCTACAAATCGAAAAACAAGATTCAAAACCTTCTTATTTGTAAATGGATAAACATCAATTTCCTCTAATAATTGAAGTAAGAGAGATTTATCCTGAGTCTTTTCTAGAAGGTGTTTCCAAGATTCTACAAGTCTAGCCTCGTCTTGATATGGCGTATAGACTAAGAGATATAGTTTTTCCTCAACCTCCGATGGATTTAGCATTTTATAAGAATGGATATCGAATGGTTCTTCTGAATCTGCTTGTAATTCCTCAAAGTAAGCTAGAAGTTCATCATAGGCTTTTTGTTCCTCTTCTCCAACCTCTGGTTTAATCTTCTCCAAGATATAAGCCAAAACTGGAATGCAAGTAATCATTTGTTTACTGTTATTCAAGAGAAAAAGGACAGTACTAGGAGAAAATGATTGACTGAAAAATTTTATCCAAGTTCCAATCTGATTAGCTCTTTGGGAATCTTCAAGGATTGCTTGACATAAACGATAAGAAGCATACAAATTCGAAATTTCTTTTTTTGCATCTTCAAGAGACTCTCCATTTTTGTAGGCGGTAGCTCTTTTAACTTTCCAATACTTCAGTTTATAGTAATATCCCCAGTACTTAAAGTCAGGTATATAGTCTTCTAGCAAGGGAATGAGGATAGAGAATTGCTCCGGTTTGTTAAAAATATAAACATCCATTTCCTCTAAAACGGATTGAACAATGTCCATATCATACTGATACTGATGAAAGAACTGACGCCATAGATGTTCTTGTTCCTCTTGGTTATACCCGTCGTTTCCAACAATACTTTCAATCGCATTTCGGATTAGATAGGTTCCTTCATTATAACCACTAAAGTCAAGAGTAGATCTTGTTGTTCCTTCTTGCCCACGGTTCTCTTCATCACCAAACGTTTCAAAATTGAGGGGATTCGTAGCTCTTTCTTCAGAATCTCCATTTAGCTGAACTTCCTCATCATAGTCACCAAAGTCAAGGGTGGACTTTTGCTCATCCTCTTCTAATTTAAAGGTTTCAAAGTTAAAGGAATCGCTGGTTTTATCAGTCGATTGCTGATAATCACTGAAATCAAGACTAGTTCTTTCAGACTCTTCGTTCTCAGTCTTCGTTTCTTCAGTCAAGTTTTCAAAATTGAGACTAGAGTTGGGCTTTTCATTTGCCTCTTCTTCAAGTTCAGCAGCTTCTTGAGAATCACTCGCTTTTCTTAGACTATTTTCTGGTCTTGTGTTTCTAGATCTCGCATAAGTCAAGGCTTTTTGATACGCTTCAACAATTTCTTGGTAAATTTCTGGTTGGTCTTCTGGGTGATAGAGCCGAACCAGTTCAGCATAACGCCTTCTAATAAGCTTGACGTCAGTCGTTGGCTCTATCCCTAAAGTTTCCCATATATTCATAAGGTATCCTCTTTTATAGTCCTCGTTCTAGGAAGTCTAAATAGTTTGAAAATGATTGATAGAGTTTTGGCAAATGATAAACAGATGCTTGGCTGACCTCTTCTTCAAATCGTCTAGTTTCAGCCATTAGCTCATCTCTTCTTCTCCCCAAGAGCATACTGTATACACGATTCGCTTTTTCAATCAAGAAACGATAAACCTCTGTTTCTTGAGCATTGATCTTATAGCGAGTCAACTCTGCTTGCTTAGCCTTAATTTCCTTTTCTGTCAGAGTAACACTGTCTTGGAGAATAACATGACTAAAGACTTCCTGTGTGGAATCAATTTTGACTTCTACATCCAAAATCCCATTTAAATCATAGGTAAATCGAACTGTGAAACTTTCATTTTCTCGAGTATTCACAGGCACGGGGACTTCTAATTCTCCTAGGAACAAGTTTTGCGATGCCTTCATCATCTCACCTTGATAGACCTTTATCTTGACTTGGCTCTGTCCCAATTCAGCCGTATAGTACTGCTCGATGCGTGAAGCAGGTAGGGTTGAATTTCGCTCAATAATCGGCGAAAAGCGGTCGCCAACTATCTCAATCCCCAGTGTAAAAGGACAAATATCAGACAGTAATAAATCTCGTATCTCACCCTGGCGTTCTTTTATTCCTGCTAAAAGGGCACAACCTCTCGCAATCATCCGATCAGGATCATCTGAAACCTGCACCATTTGATTGATACAGTAAGATAAAAAGTCCTGAACCAAACGGAGTTTCGAAGTCCCACCAACAAGAACAAAGTTATCTGATGATACATAGCTATAGCGTGCATCCATCAAGGCACGGTCCAAAACGGCCTTAACACGGGCTAGCAGAGGTTGACAAAGCTCATAAAATCGCTGATAAGTTAGGTTTAAAGAGTATTCCTTTTCCTGATCCATTACTAGCATCTGCACTTCTTCATTGATATTCAGATTCAACTTTGCCTTCTCAGCTTGAACCAGTATTTTACTGTAAAACTCACGAGAAATAGATTTCTTAGACAATTGATTCGACGCTAAAAATTCCTCAGCAATAGCTGCAGTAAAATCCTCTCCTCCCAAGCGATTATCACCTGCGATAGACACAATCTCTACAACGTTATCAAATAACTCAACAACCGATATATCTAGCGTCCCCCCACCAAAATCGACAACCACAAAAGACTGGTCTTCTTGATTGCTCATAGATTTTTTTGCCAGAGCAGCTGCGGAAGGCTCATTGATGATACGCTCTATCTTAACCCCTGCAAATTGCCCTGCCAATTTTGTAGCATAGCGTTGTGCATCGTTAAAATAAGCTGGTACACTGACAATGACTTCCTCAACTTTCTCACCAAGGAAACTCTCTGCATCATCCACTAATTTTCGAATGACAAAAGAACTTAGTTCCTCCGCTTTATAGGTTCTATTTCCTAGGACCAATTCATGTTTGGTCCCCATAAATCGTTTGAACTGAGAAAGAGTTCTGTCAGGATGTGTCACCAAGCGTTCCTTGGCAATTTTTCCAACTATGATTTCATCATTGTCATCTAAAGCCACAACAGAAGGAGTCAAATATTCACCAAAAGCATTGGGAAGCAGCTTGACCTGGCCATCTTGGTATACTCCTACTAAAGAATTAGTCGTTCCTAAATCAATACCTACTATCATCTTCTTCTAACTCCAAATCTTTTTAGATATTCCTATTATACAAGAAATATCCTATTTTCTTTGAAAAAATCTGTGATTTACTCTCTAAAATAGAAAATCATTTATGGAAAATAAAAAAGTTTCATCCTGCCTTTTACGGCATACACCGCATAAGGCAAAATGAAACAATCAATTATTATTTACCAAGTTTTGCTTTAGCTGCATCTGCAAGAGCTGTGAAAGCTGCTGCATCGTTAACAGCCAAGTCAGCAAGCATTTTACGGTTAACTTCGATCTCAGCCAATTTCAAACCATGCATCAATTGTGAGTATGAAAGTCCGTTCATACGAGCTGCCGCGTTGATACGAGTGATCCACAATTTGCGGAAGTCACGTTTTTTCTGACGACGGTCACGGTATGCATAGTAGTAAGAGTTCATTACTTGTTCTTTTGCAGTACGGAACAAGATGTGTTTAGCTCCATAGTAACCTTTTGCTAATTTAAGAATACGTTTACGACGTTTGCGTGATACAACGCCACCTTTAACACGTGCCATGTTTTATTTCCTCCAAATATTTCCTAGAATTGTTTACTTACAGTCAAGCTATTATTTCAAGCGAGTAAGCATTGCTTTGATACGTTTGTAGTCTCCTGAATGCACCATAGATGCTTTACGAAGATGACGACGTTGTTTCTTAGTTTTTCCGTGGAAACGGTGAGAAGTGTAAGCACGGAAACGTTTAAGTCCACCAGAACCTGTACGTTTGAAACGTTTAGCTGATGCGCGGTGTGTTTTTTGTTTTGGCATGATTTTTTCTCCTTTATTTAACTTTCTGACAATTATTTTTTGTCAGTCGCTGGCGCCAATTGCATGAACATTTGACGTCCATCCATTTTAGCACGTTGTTCGATGATGGCAATATCTTGAGTTGCTTCAGCAAACTCGGCTAAAACTTTTGCACCAATCTCTTTATGGGTAATCATACGACCCTTAAAGCGAATAGATACCTTAACTTTATTTCCTTTTTCAAGGAATTTACGTGCATTGCGAAGTTTTGTATCAAAGTCACCCTTGTCAATAGTTGGACTTAGACGAACTTCTTTCACAGTAACAACACTTTGTTTTTTACGTTGTTCTTTTTGCTTCTTCTGGTACTCAAATTTGAACTTACCGTAGTCCATAATTTTTGCAACAGGCGGTTTGGCTTGGGGTTGAATCAATACTAAGTCAACATTTGCACTATCAGCTAATGCTTGCGCTTCGCTGAGTGGCTTGATGCCTAGCTGTTCTCCCTCAAGACCGATCAAGCGAACTTCACGTACACGAATTTCATCATTGATGAATAAGTCTTGCTTTGCTATGGTTTTCACCTCTTTTTTATTATTAGAGAAAAACAATAGCGGACTCGTAATGATACAAGCCCGCACGTTATGATAGCGTTTCTTAGAAACTTTTCATCCGTAGGGCCAGGCAACTTGATGTCACAAGGCGAGAAGCTCTCACTTCTGCTTTTCTCAACTTTTATATGATACCAAGTTTTCTAGCCCTTGTCAAGATAAAAAGTTATTTTTTTGAAAAGTTTGTGTTTGTATTTTGCCTTGGTTTCCTCATCAAAAAGAGAGAATCAAGTTGATTCCCTCTCTGTATTAGTTTTTCCACACCTTCCCTATGGGAATGCTAAAATCTATTAAAAACTTCCTTTTTACGTGAACTTCCCCATCTTTCGATAAATAGAATCCCCACTAACAAAAGGATAATCAGGCAAGGAAGTAAGACCATTCCCATACTCCAATTCAGATTGACATTATCAATTTGCTTAGGTAATCTTCCAGATAAAATCTCCACTGAACGCAAGTAAGTAAAGGGAATCAGATGTGCAATCTTTTGGAGAGGCTGGATTGTTTGGATGCCAAACAATAAGCCAACAATCCCAATGAGTGAAAGAAAAAGGACAGGCATTTTTTGCTTGAAAAAGTAAGCAATCAAGTACACTACTTCCACAATGACGATAAAGGCTAAGAAAGCTAATAACAAGCCAGGAAATAACACATCTTGTATCTTTCCAATAGTTACCTCTTGATTCACTAAGCTATAAATCGGGTAGGGATAATCTAACTGTCCAAAACCACTTGTCAGACTTCCCACTAGAAAAGAAAATCCGCTGATTCCGATAAACAGCACAGTTACATAACCCACTCCAACTCCAAGAGAGGATATTGCAAATTTCACTTTTGAAAAAGGATATAAGTGAGCTGTATCCAGATGATTTTGATATCTTTCTGCAAATAGTTGTGTCAGCATAAAAATAATAGCAACCACAAACAAGCTTGGGATGATAAGCTCTAAAATCCAGACAATCTGATCAATCCCGTGGGTCGGATAAACTAAATTGTGGGCTTTTATGTTCAAGGGATATAGGGCTTGGTAAGTCTTTCGTTCGCGGTCAACCGCCATTTTTAAGTCAGAACTAGAAGTCGGTTGCTTCGATACAATTTCATAACTCTTTTCCTCATCTTGCCACTGCAAATAGTAGGCTTCTTTCCAGCGTCCTTCTCTTAACAAAGCCAGAATTTCTTTCTTTTGCGTCGAAAGATTTTTTTCCGATTCTAAATTAATTTTAGCACTCTGGTATTCCTCCGAGTTGGTATCAGATATTTGGGAGAGTTTCTCTTCATATTCATTGATGACTCTCTCATCTTTTACAAGACGGGTTTCCAACTCGCTCTCCAAGCTGAGTGAGTTTGCAGTCCGACTATTTAAATAAAAGGTAACACCGAGTCCAGATACAAATAAAGCTAAGATAATCCAGTTTAAGCGACTTTTGAAAACTTTTTTTAATAAAAATAGACTAACATCTTTCATAAACTAAACCTCTTCTATTTGCCCCTGGTGAATGGTTACTACTCTATCGCAGACATCAAGCAACTCTTCCTTATAGTGGGAACTTAAAAGAACCAGCTGTTCTTGTCTATCGATTTGTGCTAGCCTATCAAAAAACTTCTGTCGATAATACTCATCTAAGCCATTTGTAATCTCATCCATGAGCCAGCATTTCGCCTGACTGAGGAAATACATGGCAATCACCAAGCGTTGCTTCATGCCTAAGGAATACTTGCGAATGGGAAGTCTGACATAGTCAGACATTTCCCAATAGGCAATTTCCTCCCTCAAGTTCAGATCTGACTTCCAGATGTTTTTTATAAGACGAAGATAGTCCATCCCACTTAGGTTACCATCCAGCCATTCAACGCTTTCATAATAAAATAAAGAAGGAGGGGCTGCGATATTTCCACTACTTATAGGAATTAAATTGCTAATGGCGCGGAACAGTGTTGTCTTTCCAGAACCATTTATAGCAAGAATACCATAAATCCTACCCTTTTCAAATGTAAAATCAACATCTTGTAAGATGACTTGTCGTGTTTTTAAGGTCACATGAGTAAGATGCAACATATCTAGCCCTCCTTTTTATCACTCTTTAAGGATTAATAGCATCCGCTGGAGTAGTTTATTACATCATAACTATTGTAATTCCAACCAGAACCAATTTTATATTCAGAATAGCTATCATAACGATACCATAACAGGGAATTAATATAGTTATATCTCTGGGAATTCATACTAGACTTATAGTAGATATTCCAACCATACCTATAAGTTTTAAGAACGCTAACAGCAGATATACTGGACTGAAAAAGACCAATAGATCATAAACTAACTAATTAAACGATTTTTACTAATTTTTAATGATTTTATATCATCAATATTGAAGACGCTTTCATTATATCGTTTTTATCATTATTATGCAACAGATTTTTAGTTTATTTTACTAATATATAATATTTGTCCTTCCTATCGAACGCTTTCGATTTTCCAACTATTCCACCCCTTAAAGCGTATAGCTCCTTGCTGGTCAGTTCGGTAAACTTTGCTATTGATATCTTCCAGTCGTGTCAAGGTTTCCTGATGAGGTAGTTTGGTTCGATTGCTCTTTCCAACTGAGATAAGAGTAAGCTCTGGTTTGAGCTGTTCTAGAAAGGCTGAACTTGATGATTTTTTAGAGCCATGTTGGCTAGCTTTCAATACATCCACCTCTAAGTCAGGATATTGCTTCAGCATGTCCTTCTCTCCTTTCTCCTCCAAATTTCCCGTGAAGAGAAAGTGCTTATCCAAAAGTTTTCCATACAGAACCAGGGAATCATCATAACCTCCATCTCCTATTTTCCTTGGAGCTAGGACTTCTAACTGACTTCCAAAAATTAGCAAGTTCTCTCCTGTTGTCACACTGCGCACCTTGGTTTGAGTTGCCTGTAGTTCTGCAACAATTTCCTTCTGTTTCAAACTGCCTTTGGACACTAAAATTTCGCCTACATGGAAAGCCTTGGTCACCTCCAACAAATCTCCAACATGTTCCTTGTCCGTATTTGTCAAAATCAGCTGGTCAATCTTATCTACTCCTCGACTTTTGAGATAGGGAATCAAGGTTCGCTGGGCATTGCTGGTTGTCGCCTTTTCTTGCCATTTTTCAATTTTCTTATCAGACTCTGCCTTACCTCCCACATCTATGAGAATGGTCTTACCAGTTACATCCCGTAAGAAAATACTTTCGCCTTGCCCCACATCCAGCATGGTAATTTCATTTTCCAGTGGATGCTTGGTCAGGAAAAAGAGACCTGTAATCAGTAAGCTCAATACTATTATCATTTTAATGTTTTTCCTCAAATCATAGACTAAAGCCAAGGAAATTAACAATAAAATTAAAAGCCATGCATTGGGTTGTCCAAAGACTAGAGGCCTACTTGCCACCTGTGATACCAAGCGAATCATCCCCTCCAACCATTCAAAAATAAAATTCAGCTGAATGACTGGATAGAGAAAGGAAAGGGCAAATAAGATAGACAGGAGCGGTAAGAAGACCAAATCAAATAGAAAGGAAAAGACAAAGGTCAAAAGGATGGACCAAGGTTGAAATTCCGCAAAATAGAAGGACAGAATGGGCAGTATTCCCAAGGAAATGACTAGACTTTCTCTAGCAACAGCCTTGAGGCCCTCTCCTTCTTTGCTGGTCATGGTCAAGATAAAAGCATAGGCGCAGGACAAGACTCCTCCTGCAGTCAGGAAAAAGTTTGGCATGATGATAAAGAGGATAAGGACCGTCAAGGCAAAATTATCTAATCCCTTAACACCATGTTGAGCCAGTAGCTTTTGCAAAAGACTGCGAATAACCGAAGTTGAAAATCCTGTCAGACCAGCATAGAGAATGGAAAAGGGATAGGTCAGCCATTTCAACTTTTCTTGGGTCAAGCCCAATCGCAAGAGTAGTTTCTTAAATCCATCCATGAAAAATCCTACCTGCATACCAGACAGGGCAAAGAGGTGGATAATTCCTAGACTGGAATAAAGCTCATTCATCTCCTCAAAGTCCGTGTCCAGATGTCCTAATAGAAGCCCCGTCATGTAATTGCGCATAGGATCTGGAAAATGCGTCTTAATCCAAACTACAGCCTTTCGACGTAAACTGGACAGGTTTTCACCTATATCCAAACTACCAACCTTTTGAAGTGACTGGATTTTTTTGATATTGAGAGTCTGGTAAATCCCCTGAGTTTTCAGATAGGCCTGATAGTTAAATCCACCAAAATTCCTCTGCCCCTCTGGCTCCGAAAGTTTTCCTTCTAGTCCTATCTCATGAAGATCTGTTAAAGCTTGAAAGGATTCTTTCTCCTCCTCGGATTGGAGTTTATAATAGACTTGAAAAATGCGTTCATCAGACTTACCACGAAAGGACAGACTATCACCATTGACCTTAATAGTGTCAGGCAAAATCCGTACCCTTTCAACAGAATCCGCTAGGTTTTGACTAGCTTGACTCTGTTGCCAAGTTTGAAACAGAAACCAGAATCCAAAGATTCCACAAATCACTAGAACTTTGCCTGCTGATTTCCAAGGAAATTGAATAAAGAGACAAACTAGCAGAAAAACAAAGCCCAACAAAGCAAGATAGGATGCTGAGAAAATAGCATAATAAATCCAAAGCAATAGAAAACTCAGGAAAATTAGGGGAATGGGGAAATTCTTAATCCACTGTAACATAATCTTTTAGCTTTTCTATGGTCTTGGTACCAATTCCAGAGACTTTCTTGAGTTCATCTACTGACTTGAATTTCCCATTTGATTCACGATGGTCGATAATGTCCTGAGCTCGTTTTCCTCCCAGTCCCTTGACCTGCTTGAGTTCTTCCAGACTGGCCTTGTTGAGATTAACCTTCTTTTCCTTGCTCGTTGAAGAAGGCGCTCCAGAACCAGTCTTTTCACTAGCTGATTCTTCTCCCTTAGTGGGAACGTAAACCAGAGCCTCGTCACTAACTTTCTGAGCTAGATTGAGCGACTTGCTATCTGCTTGTTCTATCAAGCCACCAGCCTTCTGAACAGCATCATTGACTCGACTACCTACCGGCAAATCATAAATCCCTGGCGATTTAACAGCACCTTTCACATCTACGGTGATTAGATCTTGTTCAACCGGTTCTTCCTTTTCTTCCTTCACTTCCTTTTCGGTCGATGAATTCTTGGAAGCAGCTGCAATTTCTGCCTGTAAATTCGTTTCTTTTACAGGTGTTTGTGGAGTTGGCTTTAGCAGGAAAAATCCTCCTACAAGCAAGCCCAGACCAGTACAGATGGCGATGATTTTATACTCTTTAATTTTCTCGATAATTGCTTTCATATTTTCTCCTCTCTTAGATTATTCGTAAGAGGAAGAAAAAACAGTCGAAAATTTCTTCTCAACTGCTTATTTATTTGCAAAATAGTCTTCCTTGGTCAAGACATAATGAACTCTTGTCACGATTCGGTCTTCTTCATGCTGGTCCATACAAGCATAAGCTTCTTCGTGGGAAAAATGCATTCCTGATTTCTCCATGACCTTTCCTGACGCGGGATTAGCCTTATCGTGAAGAGCAACCAACTTGTTCATTCCTATCTTCTCAAAAACTAGCTTAATTACGGCACGATTGGCTTCTGTCGTCAAACCTTGATTCCAATACTTTTGGTTGATAATATAACCAATAGCTACCTTCTTAAGAACAGGATCAATCTTGTGCAAATCAATGGTTCCAATAAATTTGTCATTGCATTTCAGTTCTATTCCCCAACGCCCCAAGGGATTGGCCAAGTAGAACTGAGCAATATTATTTTGAGTTTCTTCCAAACTTTGATTTGTTGGAAAAGTGTAGCGCGTATTTTCTCTGTCTGAGGCATAGTCAAACATTTCCTCCGCATCATCCAAAGTTACAGGTCTAAGTAATAAACGCTCCGTTTCTATAGACGGATACTGGGCAAGTTTTACAAAAATTGATTCCATACGTTTCTACCATTCAAAAGTATTTTCTACCAGTCTAGCATAAAAAAGAAGTGATAACAAGTTTTTCTTGCTTTTTAAAGCGGTTTCATATAGAATAAAATCATCACCTTATTTTATAGATAATTGTGATAAATCATTTATAACCCGTCAATAGAAAGGGAGTTTTTCTCTATGTTAATCGGAATTCCAAAAGAAATTAAGAATAATGAAAACCGTGTCGCCCTCACACCTGCTGGTGTCCACAGCTTAGTCGGTCGTGGTCATCGCGTCCTTATCGAAACAAATGCTGGTCTCGGTTCAGGCTTTACTGATGCTGACTATCAAAAGCAAGGAGCTGAGATTGTCGCTACTGCTGGTGAAGCCTGGGCAGCTGAGTTGGTCGTGAAAGTAAAAGAACCACTAGCTTCTGAATATGGTTACTTACGTGACGACCTGCTTCTCTTCACCTACTTGCACATGGCCGCTGCTCCAGAATTAGCAGATGCTATGCTAGCAGCAAAAACAACAGGGATTGCCTATGAAACTGTTCGTGATTCCCAAGGTCAGTTACCACTCCTCGTACCTATGAGTGAGGTTGCAGGCCGTATGGCAGTCCAAATCGGTGCTCATTTCCTAACCAAGCAAGCAGGAGGTGCTGGCGTTCTACTGGGTGGTGTCCCGGGTGTACCTAAAGGGAAAGTAACCATCATCGGTGGCGGTGTCGTAGGGACCCATGCTGCCCGCATCGCTTTAGGATTGGGAGCGCAAGTGACCATCCTTGATATCAGTGCTAAACGTCTCTCTGTTTTAGAGGAGGTCTTTGGTCATCAAATTCAAACCCTTATGTCCAATTCGCTCAACATCGAAGCCAGTGTGAGAGATGCGGATGTGGTGATCGGAGCGGTTCTCATCCCAGGTGCCAAAGCACCAAAATTGGTGACAGATGAGATGGTCAAGCAAATGCGTCCAGGATCAGTCATCGTTGACGTTGCTGTTGACCAAGGTGGTGTTATCGAGACAGCTGACCGTGTGACAACGCACGATGAGCCTGTCTATGAAAAACACGGTGTGCTCCACTATGCCGTTGCTAACATCCCCGGTGCAGTTGCCCGTACTTCAACCATCGCCCTAACTAATGTCACTCTTCCTTATATCGAAGCTTTGGCTGGTAAAGGTTTTGTGCAAGCAATCTCTGAGGATGAGGGCTTGCGTCAAGGTGTTACCACTTATCAAGGTTACTTAACCAGTCTTCCAGTAGCTCAAGGTCTCGATCAAAAACATACTCCAATTGATGAACTAGTATAAAAAATCTAATTATCAGATAAAAGAAAGAGCAATTCCACCTGAACTGCTCTTTCTTGCTATTCTGTTTCTTCTTGGATTTCTTCACGCTCTTCATTTTTAATTGGAGCTGGTTCATAAGCTCGGATAATCTGAGCGACAACTGGATGGCGAACCACATCCTTGGCTGAAAAATGAACAAAGTCAATCTGGTGAATGTTCTTGAGCTTTTCCTGAGCATCAATCAAACCGGACTTGACGTTACGCGGAAGGTCAATCTGACTGATATCTCCATTGACAATCATCTTAGAATTAAAACCTAAACGAGTCAAGAACATCTTCATCTGCATGATAGTCGTATTTTGCGCCTCATCGAGAATGACAAAGGCATCATCCAAGGTTCGTCCACGCATATAGGCAAGGGGCGCAATCTCGATAATTTCACGCTCCATGAGTCGAGTTGTTTGGTCTTTTCCCAGAATCTGATACAAGGCATCATAAACAGGTCGAAGGTAAGGATCTACCTTCTCTTTAAGATCACCCGGAAGAAAACCTAGACTCTCGCCAGCTTCCACTGCCGGGCGTGTTAGGATAATCCGCTTAACCTGACCACGTTTAAGAGCTGTCACAGCCAAGGTCACTGCAAGGAAGGTCTTCCCTGTACCTGCTGGCCCAATTCCAAAGGTCACATCATGCTGTTTAACACTGTCCACATAAAGTTTTTGACCCAAGGTTTTGACACGGATAGGCTTCCCAGTATTATCCTTGATGATTTCTTCTTCGTAAAGGGCGACAAACTTGTCGATTTCATCGTTTTTGACCATATTAATCGCAGTCACCACATCTGGCGTACCAACGGTCATTCCACGATTCACCAAGACCATCAAGGCTTGGATAACCTGACGGGCTTCCTCACATGCAGCTTCTTCTCCCAAAACCTGGACAATTTCCGTACGGGCATGAATCACCACATCGAGCTCTTCTTCCATCAAACGAAGATGGCGCTCATTGGAACCAAAAAGATGGAACAAGTCATCTGGGTGACTTAGTTGAATGTCTATTGAATGTTCCTTCAAATAAAGAACCTCTCTAATCCGTTTATTTCTTTTTATTATAGCAAAGAGAACAATAAAATACTAGCCTCATCTCATTGTCTCTAGTGTTCTAAGTATTCTTGCCAGATGGCGTCAAAGTCTCCTAGGTTAAAAGAGAAGCTGGCATGCTCCTCCAAAAAGCGACTCACCTCATCAAAATCATCCGTGTGTTTTGGAAAAGCTGACTCCTCAAAAGCGAGGTCTGCCAAGATAGCTTTAGGACTGTTACTTTTAGGATTGCGCTCGGTCATGAGCCAAGTGTAAAATGATTTTCTCAATTCTTTCTCCTATCAAGAGTTTTTTGATGACACTTTTCTGATTCTTGAAAATTACTGGACTTAGCCTCTGAAACGTAGTGGTTTATAAAATCCGTTTTCGCATCAGTATAGGCGTCTCGATTGTGTTCAAATTTTTTCCACAAACTTAGTTTTAATTCCTGATACGCTTGGGCAATATCTGGATGCTGGCAGAGATAATCTCTAAAATAAATCTCGTCATGATCTCCCGTCATTCGCAAATGTAAATGAAAAACTTTCTCAGAAAATCCCTGCTCTGTATAGCCTTTATTTAGCGAAATCCTGTTAGGACTTTCCGACATCACTAGCCAACCATTCTTCACTAATAAATCCCTAACTCTTGCTAAATCCTCTTTTCTACCTACTTCTAACAGAATATCAACGATATTTTTAGCCCAAATATTAGGGATAGCAGTGCTACCGATATGTTCTATTCTTTTAATAACATTTGCACCCAATATTTTTTTCAGACTTGTTTTTTCCGATTCATACCAGTCTTTCCACTCTGACTTGTGCTCTACTAGAAAAATTGGAAAAAGTTGCCAGAGTTCCTCTAAACTCATTTCTTCAAGTTTCTTTATCATGTCTATAAGGTTTAAATCAACTCTGTCCCAAACTGGTCTTGCTTGATTTTACCAGTCTTCATCAAGCCTCCGAGTGCTTTCTTGAACTGACCTTTAGAAATGCCAAAGGTTGCCTTGATGTCATCAGGAGATGACTTATCATTCAAGGTCATGAAACCGCCATTGCTTTCCAAGTAGGTCAAAATCATCTGGGCATCATTTTCCAACATTTCAAAGGAACGTGGTTTGAGGGAGAGGTTCAACGTGCGGTCCACTTCACGGAAACCAATAACGCGCGCATCTAAAACTTGTCCTAAACGTGGCTCCGCATAGCGCTCGCTAGGATGGATAAAGCCAAGCATGTTATTTTCTGGCAGATAGACAAAGGTACCTGACAGCTTGAGGCGGTAAACAATGGCTGGCCAGTTTTGGTTCTGCATGTTGTTGTAGGCAGGACGAGCCAGACGTTGGAAGTCTTCTTGATAAGCCAAGAGTCCCCAGATTCGGTCTTTCTTGTCCACTTCAAGACGGATGTAGAGTTTATCCCCCTTCTTAGGCCAGAGTTCCTTGAGCTCAGGGAGGATATCGAGTGACACAACGATTTCCTTGTCAGGAAGGCCTGTATCCACAAAGACACCCAAGTCTTTACGAACTTCCGTTACAGTTCCCCAACCAAATTGGTCCTGTGTGGCAGTCACTTCTAGAGTGGTCAAGCGGAGTTTTTGCTTCATATCCGAGTAGGCAAAACCTTTGACCGTATCCCCTACTGTGTGTTGACCTTCTTCCTTAGCAAGAGCATAGGTCTGACCATCCTTTTGCACAAAGTAAAAACGGTCATTTTCATCGATGATAAGTCCAACGATAAAACTTGCAAGATTTGTATTCATATTTCCTTCTTTCGAATAAAACTCAGCCAGCAATGCCAACTGAGTTTTTCTGTTTATTTTTAGACTTCCAAGATTTCTTTTTCTTTATTGGCAGTCATGTCGTCGATGTGTTTCACAGCATCGTCTGTTACTTTTTGAATATCTTTTTCAAGAGTCTTCAATTCGTCTTCAGTGATTTCTTTTGCTTTTTCTTGCTTTTTAGCTTCGTCCATAGCGTCGCGACGGATATTGCGGACAGCCACTTTAGCATTCTCACCGACCTTCTTCACTTCTTTGGCAAGGTCACGACGAGTCTCTTCTGTAAGAGCAGGGATAACCAAGCGGATCACAGAACCATCATTAGCTGGTGTGATACCAAGGTCAGAAGCGTTCAAGGCACGTTCGATGTCTTTCAATGAAGACTTGTCAAATGGTGTTACCAACAAGACACGAGCCTCTGGAATAGTAATAGAAGCGATTTGGTTAAGAGGAGTTTCGACTCCATAGTATTCTACATGGATACGGTCTAGCAAGCTTGCGTTGGCACGACCGGCACGGATACCACCAAATTCACGAGCAAGTGATTGGTGAGACTGGGTCATTCTCTCTTTAGCTTTTTCTACAATTGCATTAGCCATAATTTTCTTATTCCTTTTCTTCGATATTGTTTGAAACTGTTGTTCCAATATTTTCACCAAATACGACACGTTTGATGTTGCCTGGTTGGTTCATATTGAAGACAACCAAGTCAATGTCGTTGTCCATAGAGAGGGTTGAAGCAGTTGAGTCCATGATACGAAGACCTTTATTGATAACGTCACGGTGGGTCAATTCTTCAAACTTAACGGCAGTTTTGTCTTTCTTAGGATCGGCATTGTAAACACCGTCTACCCCATTTTTAGCCATCAGAATGGCATCCGCTTCGATTTCAGCTGCACGAAGGGCAGCTGTTGTATCTGTTGAGAAGTAAGGTGAACCAATCCCAGCACCAAAGATAACGATGCGGCCTTTTTCAAGATGACGAAGGGCACGTCCACGTACGTACGGCTCTGCCACTTGTTGCATGGCAATGGCAGTTTGCACACGCGTATCGACACCAACTTGCTGCAATGAATCTGCCATCACAAGAGCATTCATCACGGTCCCAAGCATTCCAGTGTAATCGGCCTGAACGCGGTCCATTCCTGCTTCTGCAGCAGGTTCTCCACGCCAGAGATTTCCTCCACCAATAACAAGGGCAATTTCGATACCTAAGCTATGAACTTCTTGAATCTCTTTTGCGATTGTTTGAACTGTCTGGATATCAATCCCTACGCCACGTTCACCGGCAAGGGCTTCACCTGATAACTTGATTAAAATACGTTTATACTTGGGGTTCGCCATTTTTACTCTCCTTTTTTTATCCTACCTATTTTATCACAATTTCTAAGATTTTTATAGTATCATGAGCAATTCTTTCAAAAAAATTAAACCGTTAAAAATTCCTCTAAGTCGGTAAGAGCACGCTCTGCAATTTTTTCATAACGAACTTTTTTATCACGGATACGCTCGCCTTCCAATTCCTTGATAATCCCAAAATTGACATTCATTGGTTGGAAATGTTTGCTGTCCGCATGAGTGATGTAATGAGCTAGACTTCCAATCGCTGTGGTCTCTGGGAAGATAGCTTCACTTTCACCCTTAAAGAGACGAGCTGCGTTAATACCTGCAACCAAGCCTGAAGCTGCTGACTCAACATAGCCTTCCACACCCGTCATTTGACCAGCAAAGAAAAGGTTTGGTTGTTTCTTAGAACGATAGGTTTGTTCTAGCAAGTTCGGTGAATCCATATAAGAATTGCGATGCATGACCCCATAGCGAACAAACTCCGCATTTTCAAGACCTGGAATCATTTGGAAGACACGCTTTTGTTCTCCCCATTTGAGGTGGGTCTGGAATCCAACGATATTATAGAGACTACCAGCCGCATTATCCTGACGGAGCTGGACAACCGCATATGGAGTTTTGAAATCTCCATCACGAGGGCCTGTGTAGTCATCTGGATACTCCAGACCAACTGGTTTCATGGGACCATAAAGCATGGTTTTAATGCCACGCTTGGCCATGACTTCGATTGGCATACATCCTTCAAAGTACTTTTCTTTTTCAAAAGAATTCAGCGGTGCTTCTTCCGCATTGACCAATGCCTCATGGAAATCCATAAATTCTTGTTTGGTCATTGGAGCGTTGAGGTAGGCCGCCTCTCCCTTATCATAACGAGATTTGAGATAGACCTTGCTCATATCGATGGTATTGACATCGATAATCGGCGCCGCCGCATCGTAGAAATAGAAACCATCACCGTCATTGAGGGCATGAATCTTTTCAGCTAAGGCATCACTAGTCAAAGGACCAGTAGCGACAACTGTAATAACATCCGTTGGCAATTCTGTAATTTCATCACGAACCACTTCAATCAAGGGGTGATTGGCTACTTTTTCGGTCACCATCTGGGAGAAACCATCGCGGTCCACCGCAAGGGCACCACCAGCAGGGACACGTGTAGCTTCAGCAGATTCCAAAATGACAGAACCCAAGCGACGCATTTCTTCCTTGAGGAGTCCAACGGCGTTTGTCAGAGCATCCCCACGTAAGGAATTGGAACAAACCAATTCAGCAAAATTGTCTGTTTTGTGTTGGGGTGTTGACTTGACACCACGCATTTCATAGAGTTTAACTGGAATACCGCGTTCTGCGATTTGGTAAGCTGCTTCAGAACCTGCCAAACCAGCACCGATAACATTGATATAAGATTGAGACACGACACTAATACCTCTTTGGGTGGAAACTAAGTCCAAATAAAAACAAGCTACTAGACTGTTTGATACCCACAAATCTTTCTAATTTTTCTTATACTAGTATAACAAAAAAAGGGAAGAAGGCAAACTTCCCTGTTTAGTCATTTTCTTGATTTTCTTCCCATTCGTGGTAGGCAGCGTAGAGCTGACTTTTGTTCCACTGATATATCTTTGCGACTTCCTTAATGGCTTGATTTTTCTTCATGCCTTGCTGGATACGAGATTGGATTTCTGAAAACAAGTCCTCCTCGTCCTTTTCCTCCACATCCTGACTGGCACCTTCAACAATGAGAAGGCATTCGCCCTTGAGTGGCGTTTCAGCTATGCTTTCTAATAATTCAGAAATGGTACCTCGTTGGTATTCTTCATAGATTTTGGTCAATTCCCTGACCAAGACTACCGAGCGGTCACCGTAGACTTCTAGCATATTTCCCAATGTATCCGCTACACGATGGGGCGATTCGTAGAAAATCTGAGTTTCTGGGTAATCTTTTTTTAAGTCGAAAAATTGCTTTTGCTGGCCTGATTTTCTCAGTAAGAAACCGTAAAAGATATGTGGTTGTGGAGCTAAACCACTGGCAATCAAGGCAGAAATTCCTGCAGAGGCACCTGGAACGGTAACAACTGCGATTTCTTCCTCAATAGCTACCTTGACCAAATCATGCCCAGGGTCTGAGATACTAGGCAGACCCGCATCAGAGACCTGAGCGATACTTTGTCCTGCTTTCAAGAAACCAATCAAATCAGGAATTTTTTCCTTGGCATTGTGCTCATGAAAACTAATCTGCTTGGTCGGAATGTCAAAATGCTTGAGCAAAAGCCCCGTATTACGCGTGTCCTCAGCCGCAATCCAGTCCACTTCTTTCAAAGTCTGGATGGCACGAAAGGTCATGTCATCTAGATTGCCAATCGGCGTTGCTACTAAGTAAAGCTTGCCATAGGGAGTTTGCCCCTTAAAACTTTTTTGAATCTGCATGCCTACTCCCTGTACAACAACTCGTCACAGAACATACATTCCTCGTCCTGTTCTCGACGTTGTCCATAAAAATCATTACATACGTGAAACCCGTCTTTATAGATCCGACGGACGCTTTCACGAACATGCTTGGCCTTGACGGGAGTATCTGCTTCCACCTCGCCTAAGCGTTCGCGCAACTTACTATTTTCCAAGCGAAGAGCTGTATTTTCCTCTACCAGGCTCTTGAGATTTTTCTTAATGGCTTCCACATCGGCCAAGGTCACCAGTAACTGTTGGGAAAAATCATCTAGCGCGTCAAATAATTCTTTTTTGTCCATAAAACAGCCCTTTCCTTTCTATATCGTTCATTTTTAATACTCAATGAAAATCAAAGAGCAAACTAGGAAGCTAGCCGCAGGCTGTACTTGAGTACGGTAAGGCGACGTTGACGTGGTTTGAATTTGATTTTCGAAGAGTATGAGTTTATATTTCTTTCAAAACCAGATATTCCATGGCATTTTGAAAGCTGACATTAGCCTGCCACATTTTTCTAGCTTCTAGTAAATCTTGTAAAATCTGTCGAATCCTTACTTGCAAGAGGTCCTGTCCACAGAGAACTTCGAGGATTCGCAAGACCTGGTCTTGTTTCTCCTTGTCATCTGCCAAGCTAGCCAATTTAGCAACTTGCAAATAACTCTCTTTTTTCTTGGCTACTAACCAAGTTAGTAAGCGCTCGCTTTCATCAACTATAGTCCAAAAACTTGCCTGATTAGCCAACTTTTCAGCTTCAGCTCTCGATTGACTAAACTGGGCTAAGAGAGTTGCTTTTTTCTTGACTAGACCTGCTTGTTCTAATTGATGGATGAGCTTTTCTTCTTGCTTTTTAAAGTGAAAAATCTGGGTCCGACTACGGATTGTCGGCAAGATTTTTTCCTCATCACTAGTTAAGAAGAAAATGTAAACTTCACTCTGAGGTTCTTCGATGACCTTGAGCAGAGAGTTGGCTGCATTGGGATGCATTTTCTCCGCCTGCTCGATGATAAAGACCTGTTGCTGGCTTTCAATCCCTGCTTGGGAAAACTGAGCCACCAATTCTCGAATCCGTTCTGTCTTAATGACCTGATTGACCGGCTTAATCAAAGTGACATCGGGAAATTCTTCCTGCTCAATCAGCTTGCAGTTCCGGCATTTCTCACATGGTAAAACGCCTGCCTTATCCCTACAAAAGAGGCTCTTAGCCAAAAACTGCGCCATTTCCAAGCTTCCAAAGAAACCTGAAAAAAGGTAGGCATGATTGAGCTGGTTTTGTTCTAGAATACGGACAAAGCGGTCAAACTGCTCTGGTTGCCAAGCCTTTAGTTGATCTTGTTTCATTTAGCCAAGCCCATTCTGTCAAACAAGACAGCCTTGGTAATTTCCACAACTTGCTCCAAAGGAAGACTGGCATCAATCTTGACAATGCGATTTCCTTCTTTTTCCAGAAGAGAAAGGTAGCCTTGACGGACTTTCTTGTGCAAGTCCAAACCTTCCAAGTCCAAACGATTGACCTCCCGATCACTATTGGCAGCAATGCGAGCAAGCCCCTCTTCCACCTCAATGTCAAAATAAAGTGTCAAATCAGGTTTGAGGCCATCTGTCGCAAAGTGATTGAGCCAATCAATGGCATCAATATCCAAGCCACGGCCAAATCCCTGATAAGCAACGGAACTATCGATGAAACGGTCCATAATGACCAACTTACCAGCTTCAAGAGCAGGCAGAACTTTTTCCACCAAGTGCTGTCTGCGACTTGCGATATAGAGAAGGAGCTCTGTTTTAGGATCCATTTGAGTATGACTTGGGTCCAAAATCACTTGACGAATCTTCTCCCCAATCAAAACTCCACCTGGCTCACGGGTCGTCAGCACCTCTACTCCTTTTTCCTCTAAAATGGGGAGTAGAGCCTCTAAAACACTGGTCTTTCCTGCTCCCTCTGGTCCCTCAAGAGAGACTAAAAATCCTTTTGACATGTCTAACTCATTTCTTTTTTACTACTTCTATTCTATCAAAAAAATAGGGGTTTGTGACAATCTTTTTGTCTTCTCATTTCATACTCAATGAAAATCAAAGAGCAAACTAGGA
>NZ_KV802690.1:355876-454832 GCF_001810785.1 Streptococcus sp. HMSC073F11 | reverse complement strand
TGCTCAAAACACTGTTTTGAGGTTGCAGATGGAATCTGACGCAGTTTGAAGAGATTTTCGAAGAGTATCAACCACCATAAAAGAGGCAGACAAAGCCACCTCTTATTTACCTAGTTCTTGTGTTCGTCTGTAGGCTTGATGAACTGCATCCATGACTGTTCCTCGAAAAGCATGCGCTTCTAGACTCGCTACACCAGCGATAGTCGAACCGCCTGGGCTACAAACTTGGTCTTTCAAAACTCCAGGATGTTGCTGACTTTCAAGGACCAATTGCCCAGCTCCTACCACAGTTTGAGCTGCCATTTTCAATGCTATTTCTCGTGGTAATCCTGTCTGAACACCTGCATCTGCCAAGGCCTCAATAAAGAGATAGACAAAGGCTGGTCCACAACCTGCAAGACCTGTCGCCGCGTCGATTAATCCTTCTCCCAGTTCAACCAAGAGACCAGCCTTATTTAAAAGCTGACAAAAGAGCTCACTGTCCTCAACCCTGCAATTAGAAGACAAGGCATAACTAATCACTCCTTGTCCGATAGCCACTGGAGTATTTGGCATCATACGAATAATTCGGTGTTGACTTGGGATAAGACTTACTAGTTTTTCTAAAGTCAATCCAGCTGCCATGGAAATCAAAAGAAGACTTTCTCTTTTTTCAAGGATGGTCTGGTATTGAGAAAGCAGTTCAGAAAACTGAGCAGGCTTAACTCCTAGAAAAATCACATCTGCTTCTGCGAATATTTCTTCATTGCTGGAAGCCTGACCACCGAAGTTGGCGATGAAAGCATCTACCTTGGCTTGGCTACGATTGGCAAGGAGAATCTGAGCACCCATCTTGGCCTGCAAGACAGCCTTGGCCAAACTAGCTCCCATATTCCCCAAACCGATAAATCCAATCTTCATCTCTTACTCCCTTATCTGTCCGTCACCAGTAACCACATACTTGTAGCTAGTCAACTCCTTCAAGCCCATTGGACCACGCGCGTGCAATTTCTGAGTAGAAATCCCCATTTCACAACCAAGACCAAATTGGCCTCCATCTGTGAAACGAGTTGAAGCATTGACATAGACCGCTGCAGAGTCCACTTGAGCTGTAAAGTAAGCTGCTGCTTCAGCATTCTCCGTCACAATGGCATCCGAATGATGGGTACTGTGGGTTTCAATATGGGCAACTGCTTCTTCCAAACTGCTCACAACCTTAATAGCTAGGACATAGTCCAAAAACTCGGTGTCAAAGTCTTGTGCTTCAGCTACTTGACCTGAAACAAACTGACTTGCTTTCTCATCCAAGCGGAATTGAATTGGCTCCAACCCAGCTTCTTTACGCTCTGCAACTAGAACTTGCTCCAAGCGAGGAAGGAAGCTTGCTGCCTTGTCTTCATGAACAAGTAGAACCTCCATGGCATTGCAGACAGAAGGACGACTGGTTTTGGCATTGTTGATGATAGACAGAGCCTTGTCTTCATCTGCATCCTTATCCACATAGACATGGACAATCCCAGTCCCAGTCTCGATAACAGGTACGATAGCATTTTCAACCACAGCATTGATCAAACCAGCTCCCCCACGAGGAATAAGAAGGTCTAGATAGCCCTTAGCCTTCATCATGGCATAGCTACTTTCACGGCTAGTATCTTCCACTAGTTGAATTACATCTGGGTGAATGGTCGTTGTCTCCAAGCCCTTCTTCAAGGCTGTAACAATGGCATGGGCCGTTTGATAGGCATCCTTACCACTACGAAGAACAACTGCATTTCCACTTTTAAGAGCCAAAGCAGCCGCATCAGACGTCACATTTGGACGGCTTTCATAGATAATACCAATAACTCCCATGGCCACCCGTTTCTTTGTGATAAGCAAACCATTTTCAAGATGATTGGTTTCTAAAACTTCACCGATTGGATCTGGTAAAGCAACCACTTCACGAATCCCAGTTGCCATTGCTTCTATACGACTTGCATCCAAATAAAGACGATCCAGCATCACATCTGAGATTTTACCCTTGGCCGCTTCCATATCGAGGGCATTGGCCACTAAAATTTCCTCAGTAGCTGCTAATAAATGATCAGCCATGGCTAGCAAGGCTTGGTTTTTCACCTCTTCACTAGCTGTGTTGATCGATTTTTTAACAGCCTGTACCTGTTCAAATTGTTCTTGTGTACTTACCATAGTTTACCTCTAAAATTCTGTAAAGAGTAGTTGGATTTCAGGAGTAATGGAAATCCAGTCATCACGGTGAATCAAGACACCCTTGGCTTTTTGAGAACGCAACATATCCTCCAAAGCAGATGCACCAAATTGCACGCGTCCTTTTCCAAGTGATTTTCCACTTTCCTTGTCAAATACTGTCACGATATCACCGTAAGAAAAGGCTCCTTCTGCTTCAACGATACCAGATAAGAGAAGACTCTTTCCATGTTGAGAGAGAGCTTCTGCAGCCCCTTTATCAACCCAAACAGAACCTTGACTCTGAGCATAAAAGGCCAGCCATTGTTTCTGGGTACGAAGTCCCTTCTCTTGAGCAACAAAGTAGGAACCATCCTTGGTCTCCTCAGCTGCCTCAATCATGGCATCTGACTTCAAGGATGAGCAGATATAAACAGGAACTCCTGATTCTGTCGCAATAGTTGCAGCCTTGATTTTTGTTAGCATGCCCCCAGTTCCGTTTGAAGAACCTGCTCCACCGGCCATATCAATAATCTCACGATTGATGGTCTCGATTCGCTCCAAGCGTTTGGCTCTTGGGTCTGAATTAGGATTTCCAGTATATAGACCGTCTACGTCTGTCAAGAGGACCAAAAGGTCTGCTTGAACCATGGCTGCTACCTGAGCACTTAGAGTATCATTGTCCCCAACCTTGAGCTCATCAATGACGACACTGTCATTCTCATTGATGATAGGAATCGCGCCACGGCTAAGTAGAACTGACAAAGCCTGATGGGCATTTTTATAACGGCGCTTATCCACAAAATCATCCTGAGTCAGTAAGATTTGTGCAGAAACGATTTGGCGCAAGAGAAGATTGGTCGTGTATTCTTCCAACAAAAGCCCTTGTCCTACCGCTGCTGAAGCCTGTTTATCAGCAATCTTAGTCGGACGCTTTTTAAATCCTAAGGCCCCAAAACCTGCAGCAATGGCACCCGACGACACCAAAATCAACTCATGACCAGCTTCGTGCAACATAGCCAATTGCTGGGTAATAGCCTTTACCTTACTACGTGATAAACTTCCATCCTCATTCGTCAGAGAAGAAGTCCCCACCTTAAAGACAATCCGTTTGAATTTCATAGTCTCACTCCGATTCTTCATATTTATCCATTATAACATGAATGGCAGGAAATAGAAAAGAGTTGATAGGAAAAAGAAGGCCCTAAAACCTTCTTTTTTACTGCTGTTCTGATTCCGATTTATTTGCACTTGTTTCAGTGCTTTGTGAAGTTGAAGAAGTCAAATCTTGACTAGTTGAAGAACTTGTAATACTTTCGTGTTGACTCGTTTCTTTATTTTCAAGATCTTTTTTCACTACTTCATTGGATTCTTTTATTTCTGAGTTACTTGTATCTCTAGTTGTAGCAGATTTCTCTACCGGAACATCCACTAACCAGGCACCACTTGAATCAACAGTATAGCCTTCTGGTGTCTTACCGTTCACAAGTAATTGACCATTTTCTTTCAAGAAGTACCATTTATCCTTGTCTTTAATCCAACCAACAGCTCGTGAACCGTCTTCCTTATAGAAATACCAATCATTTGCCTTTTTAAGCCAGCCTTGCTTCATAGCTCCTGATTCTTCTAGATAGTAATGATGACCAGAAACTTCTATCTCGCCTGTCTTCATGGTACCAGTAGAATCCATATAGTACCAGGTTTCTTTATCTTTTACCCAGCCCGTTTTCATTTCCCCTGATTGAGCAAAATAGTACCATTGTCCATCAATCTTACGCCATCCTGTTATCATATCCCCATCATTTGATAGATAATAGGTCTGACCGCCAGTATTAAGCCAACCAGTCTCCATCTGATTTTCTTTGTTGAAATAATACCAGCTTCCATTGATTTTCTTCCAATTTTTAGCAGATGCACCAGAGTCTGTCAAATAGAACCAACGATTGTTCCATTTTTTCCATTGATTCTGTAACAAGATACCCGTTTGGTTGAAGTAATACCATTCACCCTTGATTTCATTCCAACCAACTGCATATTCTCCTGTAGAGTCAGGCGCTTGATACCACCAGTTTCCATAAGCACTCTTATGCCAACCAGCTTGAAAACTTGGAATCTGCTTGTAAGAAGTTGAAATATTGACAAAACCATCTTGTCGAATATCAAAAACTGTCGCATCATAGTCTTTGCTGGCTGCGTTAATTCTCTCAATTCCTCGTTCTTTGAGCCAATTGACATACTCACTATCAACACCATTTTTCCAAGGTAAACTATCCGAAGTTTGAACAATCAAACTCGGACTCAAATTTTTAATGAAATCCTTGGTGTTTGATTTATTGGTATCATAGTGATGATTAAACTTCATCAAATCAACTTTTCCAATGAGAGGACCATACTTGTCTTCTGCTCCATGAGCATTATCCAAATCTCCTCCGAGGTAAATTTTCTTACCATTGACTTTCACTACACTAATCAAAGAATTAGAATTGTCATCCCAAATTTTCTTTAATTCACCTGATGAATCAGTTTCATTTTCATAGTTATAGAGTTGAATATCCATGTCCCCAAACTGAAAATGAGCATCTCCTTGTGTAATGTTTTGAATAACTGAAACACCTTTTTCTGCAGAAGTCTGTAAAACCTTATCATAGCCATACAGATTATCCCATAGATGAGTTGGTGTTGTAATCCGACTATCAGAGTATTTTTTCATGTAGATACGACCAACTGGATAGGTTTGCAGTAACTCATCAACGTTTCCAATATGGTCACTATGGGTATGGGTTACCAAAATAAAATCAAGTTTTTGGACACCCAATTCCTTTAAATGTCGCGAAACACGATCTGTCAGAACATGCTTATAAGATGTTTCAATTCCTTCTCTCCATGGGTAACGAGAATCACTTCCATCTGGGAAATCATAATCTTCTCCTGTATCCACCATGGCAAAATGTCCATTACTTTCAAGAATGATCGCATCACTGCCACCTTCCTGAACATTTATAAAGTGGATTTTATTTCCTGAACTTTCTTGAGCTTGAACATTCCCATGAAATGACAAGCATAAAAAAGCACCTGCAAGTGCTAAACTAGTTAATTTCTTTTTCATTCTTACTTTCTCAATCTCTCCAATGTTTCCTTAAAAATCTCTGGGATATCTGCTGTAAATTCCATGGTCTCACCTGTTCTCGGATGGGTAAAGCCTAGAGTCTTGGCATGGAGAAATTGTCCATGTCCTTTCAAAGTCCTGCGAGGACCATAGACCTCATCACCAGCGACTGGATGGCCAATATAAGCCATGTGAACACGGATTTGATGAGTGCGTCCTGTCTCTAGCTGCAACTCTACCAAGCTGTAATCACCAAAACGTTCCAAGACGTGGAAACGGGTCACTGCAGGCTTCCCTTTAGCAGTCACAGCCTGTTTCTTACGGTCTTTTTCACTACGGCCAATCGGAGCTTCAATCACACCACGATCATTAGGCAGATTTCCATGAACAATAGCCCAATATTTTCGGAGAGACTTTTTATCCTTGAGTTCTTGGGCAAGTGCTAGATGCGCCTCATCGTTTTTAGCAATCATGAGAAGGCCAGACGTATCCTTATCAATACGATGAACAATTCCTGGGCGTAGAACCCCATTGATACCCGACAAGTCCTTAATATGATACATAAGGGCATTTACTAGAGTTCCACTAGTATGACCAGCACTCGGATGCACCACCATCCCCTGAGGTTTGTTAACGACGGCCACATCCTCATCTTGGTAGATGATATCTAGCGGAAGATTCTCAGCCACATACTCTAAGACCTCCGGCTCTGGTACATGGTAAGTGACGATATCACCCTCTTGAACTGTGTATTTAGCTTTCTTGACTTGACCATTAACCAAGACCTGTCCTGATTTGATTTGTTCATTCGCGAGACTACGTGATAATTCTGTCAAATCCGACAAAGCCTTATCTAAACGCAGGCCACCAGTTTCAATTTTAATTTCCATTTATTTCCTCTTTTAGCATTGCAATCAATAAAATAATCACTCCAACAGTCAGATAGCTATCTGCCACATTGAAAATTGCAAAATTGATAAAGTCCAAGTGAAACATATCCACAACAAAGCCCTGACTTACCCTGTCAATAAAGTTTCCAAGACCACCTGCGATAATCAAGGTCAAACCCAAGACCATCCAGAATGAGTCCTCCATGTGTTTATGTAGATACCAAATGGCACCTACCACGACAACCAGGGTAATGACAGCGAATAACAACTGCTGATCTTGTAAGATAGAAAAGGCTGCACCTCGATTTTGCAGGTAGGTCAAACTAACGAAATTGGGAATCCAAGAGCGTACTTCACCCAGTGGAATCTGCTGGACGATATAGGATTTTACCAACTGATCAAGCCCAATCAAAAGTAGTACAATGACTGCCACTATTCCTCTTTTTTTCATGATTTCCTCTTCTGATTAAAATATTCTTGCATGACTTCTACAAAGAGAGTCCCAGCTTGACTCAGCTCCACTTCTTCACGTTTAACATAGACCATGCGATTATCTAGGTTATCCTTGAGACGAATGACTGTAATCCCATTGACACTGTCACTATCTAAAAATCCGGAACCTGTTGCATAAGCGTCCGTCCGCTCCAAAATACCATTCAAAGTAGCACGGTCTGTCACATTGAACATCTGCGAGCTCGCACTGGTATCAACAAAGTTCTCTGAATAATAAAGGTACTCGTCTTTTTCTTGAGTGAAACGAACCGTTGGTAGATCAGCTAAATCCTCCATAACCAATTCCTCTTTCTGAGCCAAAGGATGCCCCTCGCGGAGATAAATGTGGGTATGGAAAGAAATCAATTCAATGACCTCCAGACCTAGCTTTTCAACCCGTTGCATAATACCTTTTTTATTTTGATTGTTGAGGTAGATAATCCCGATCTCACTATGCCCTTGCGCTACTTCATCTAAAATTTGAACAGTAGTTGATTCAAAAATACGAAAGTTCTTATAATCAGGATAGCGCTCTGAAAAGGCCGTAATGGTTGGTGGCAAGAAGTCATAGTGCTGACTAGCAATGGAAAATTCATCCTTTTCTTCCTCAGGATTGGCATACTGATTTTGAAAAATATCAAATCCTTTAACCAATTCTTGCGCTTTTTCATAAAATTCCATACCACGACGAGTCAAGAAAGTCCCTGAGCTGGTCCGACGGAAAATCTTAAAGCCCAACTCTTTTTCCAAATCACGAACAGAAATAGACAGACTCGGCTGACTAACATACATCTTTTCAGCAGCTTCACGAAAAGTACCGCTATTCGCAATAGCCACAACATAGCGTAATTGTTGAATGTTCATCTTCTACCCCCAACTTCTTTATCTTTTCATTATACCATATTTTAGAAGTTTTCCAAAAAGGAAAAAAGTCTGGAAATTTTCAAGTTTCAATGAAGACTCTAACGTCCCAATGCAAGAATTAGAATAATGTCTTTTTTCAGTCTAAATTATATTTCAAACAAAAACAGCAAATCTTTTTGATTTACCGTTTAAAACATGATACAAATTCGATTTACTATAAATTTATGAAAAAGTCTCTTCAATCCTATTAGCTTTATCTGGATTTACTTCCCAGATACCAGCATAAGGTTGCTCAATATACTGTCTTTTCTTCTTAGTATATAAATAGACTACACTATCCTTTTCTTCATTCTGATGATAAAACTTGATAACGATGTAATCTTTAACATTTGTCGGTTGATCATTTACACTCTCAAAAGTTGTAGATTTGGACTGTTTCTGTATCTCCTCAATCAATTTTAAGATTTCTTCTCTCTTGGTTATTGTTTTAACATTTTCAGAGAGTTTTTTCTGAATAGAAATTACAGAGATCGTTTCAGGTTCAGGAAGAATAAGTTTTTTCTTACTGACACAAGCAGATAGAACAAGAAAAGAGATTAAACAGACTACTATTGTGATCATCTTTTTCACACAAGTTCACATCCTTTCATTCTGCTTAATTTTCTCTGAGATACAATTATAATATCAGACCTTTGCAATTTTTACAATATCTTATTCCCTTATAACATTCATTGCTGTAAAAGCGTAAAAGTTCTCCATTCAACTATTTTATAATTGTATCTATAAAATAAAGTGGCTGACAAGTTCGCTTCTTACATTGGTTTTTAAAATATGGGTATCAGCGTGGGTATCAAAATAAAAAAATAGGCTCTCCGAAAACTCGGAAAGCCTTAGTTTATGCTACTTCTAGCTTCCTCGCCTTTATATTTCAAGGCTCGGGATAAAAAGGTTCACTGGACCTTTTTATTTAGCGATTGGGTAAACAGAAACTTGTTTTTTATCGCGTCCTTTACGTTCAAAGCGTACTACGCCTTCAACTTTAGCGAACAAAGTATCGTCTCCACCACGTCCAACGTTTACACCTGGGTAGATGTGTGTACCACGTTGACGGTAAAGGATTGATCCACCTGTTACTGTTTGTCCGTCAGCTGCTTTAGCTCCAAGACGTTTCGCTTGTGAATCACGTCCGTTTGATGTAGAACCTCCACCTTTTTTGTGGGCGAAAAGTTGCAAGTTGTTAAGAGTCATTTTTAACATAATGTTTTCCTCCGTGTTAGTTTTCTGTGATAACTCTGGTTTGGACGAACTCTGAAGAGTTCTCCGATAAGTTTGCCATACCTAAGAAAAATGATTCAAAGAATAACTGGGTCATTTCTCTCTGGTGTGAAGGAAGATCTTTTGGAATTTCAACCATCAGATAGCCACCTTCATCTTCGTTTAATTCTAGGATTGGTTCATAGCCTGCAAATTTCTCAATTGAATTGATAAAGTTAATGGCAAGCGTAGAAACCGATGCACACACGACATCTAAGCCGTATTCGCCACTCTCGGCGTGTCCAGTAATTTCCGCACTCCTCAGCTCGCCATCTTCGGCTCTCTCAAAGACTGCTTGTATCATGTGTTCTCCTTAAAATTAAGCGTTAATTGCGTTGATGACAACTTTTGTATATGGTTGACGGTGACCTTGTTTACGGTGGCTACCTTTTTTAGGTTTGTACTTGTAAGTAACAACTTTCTTTTGTTTTCCTTGTTTTTCAACAGTTCCAACTACAGTAGCTCCAGCAACAAGTGGAGTTCCGACAACAGTGTTTTCACCACCAACAAGAACAACTTCGTTAAAAGTAACTTCTTGACCAGCTTCAACGTTCAATTTTTCAACGTAAACTGCTTGACCAACTTCAACTTTAACTTGTTTTCCGCCAGTTTTGATAATTGCGTATGTGCTCATTATGCACCTCCTATGATTTTTATGGGTTTCCCCGAATTTTTTGTGAAGACTCGCCTAGCATCGTGGGACAAACCACTTAAACTTGAATAATCAAGCAACGACGTTCGTGCGGTTGCACAGGATCGTGCATAGTCAACTCTTCAAGTATAGCATATCTCCTATTTTCTTACAAGTAATAACACCTAAAATGAAGCTTTTTCTTTTACTTTTTTCGCCAAGAGGCTAAAAGCATGCTGAGGTAAAAAATACTCATCATAATAGGAACACCAAGAATGGTCTTTTCATGATAGAAAATCGTCAAATAAGCTGAAAAGACAACGCCAAGGACAAAACTACTAAGCAGGCTAACAAAGATAATCCCTTCACGTAAAAAAGGAGTGTGCTTGGTCCGAAAATAATCTCCAAAAGCCAGCATGGTCCGTTTGATATTCCCTGTCATAAACGCGTTATTATAAGCTATACCTGACACTTCTCCAAAAGCAGTTGTCACCAGGCCCATACAAAAGGCCAAGGGCGGTACTAGATAGATATTATCTACAGTCTGCGGCACAAAACCAATAATTATTGATAAGATTGCTAAAGGAAGCAAGGACAAAATAGGTTTTTTCACAATTCTAAATGTTTCCTTATAAACAGTTAGTAAAAAGACCCCCATCATAAAAGCTAGCAAGGTCATTACTTTGGCACTAGCATCTGATACATTCTGTTGAATGAGTCCCACTGATAGAAAGACGACATTTCCCGTTTGTCCAGCTACAAGAGTATTCCCTCGGACAATAAAAGTATAGGCATCTACATATCCTGCACAAAAAGTCAAAAAAAGCGCTAGCCTCTTAGACTGACGTGATATTTTTCTTATAGGTAATAACCTCATTTTTCCTCCTATTTCATTTACTCATCTCATTATTGTACCACTTTCTTTGGAAAAGACCTAGTAGCTTATTTGAAATTTTTTCCCCTCTGTTGGATAGTCCCGTCTATCTATGTTATAATGAAAGAAGGATTTGAAATCGGAAAAGGAGTAACTATGATTAAATTAGGTGTCATCGGAACAGGGGCTATCAGCCACCACTTCATAGAAGCAGCCCATTCCAGTGGAGAATACAAGCTGGTCGCAGTCTATTCTAGAAAACTAGAAACTGCGGCAACCTTTGCTTCTCGCTATCAGAATATCCAACTCTTTGATCAAGTAGAGGACTTCTTCAAGAGCTCCTTTGATGTGGTCTATATTGCTAGCCCAAACTCCTTGCATTTTGCTCAGGCAAAGGCTGCCTTGTCTGCAGGTAAACACGTCATTCTTGAAAAGCCAGCTGTCACTCAACCACAAGAATGGCTGGATTTGGTTCAAACAGCTGAAAAAAATCACTGTTTTATATTCGAAGCAGCTCGCAATTACCATGAAAAAGCTTTCACTATCATCAAAAACTTTTTAGCAGACAAACAAATTTTGGGAGCAGATTTCAACTATGCCAAGTATTCTTCCAAAATGCCTAACTTGTTGGCTGGACAGACACCAAATGTCTTCTCAGATCGTTTTGCTGGCGGTGCTCTCATGGATTTGGGTATTTATCCTCTCTACGCTTCCGTTCGTCTTTTTGGGAATGCCGAGGACGCGACCTATCAGGCTCAACAGCTTGACAATAGCATTGACCTGATTGGAGACGGAATCCTCTTCTACCCAGACTTTCAAGTTCATATCAAAGCTGGGAAAAACATCACTTCCAATCTTCCTTGCGAAATTTATACGACAGATGGTACCTTGACCCTCAACACGATTGAGCATGTTCGCTCGGCTATTTTTACCGACCATCAAGGCAATCAAGTCCAACTCCCTATCCAACAGGCTCCTCATACAATGACTGAGGAAGTCGCTGTATTTGCACACATGATCCAGCAACCAGATCTGAATCTCTACCAAACTTGGCTGGAAGATGCAAGTTCAGTTCATAAGCTACTATATACTATGCGCCAGACTGCTGGCATTAGATTTGAGGCAGAAAAATGAAAACCAAACTACCGACTGAATGGCAAGAACTGAGTGACCAACTCGGTTTCCAAGAATTCACTCCCATTCAAACCCAACTATTTGAGCCCCTTCTTGCTGGAGAAAACCTCCTAGGAGTGAGCCCAACAGGAACTGGTAAGACCCTAGCTTACCTTCTACCAAGTCTTCTCAGACTACAAAAGAAAAAAACCCAACAACTCTTGATTCTAGCACCAAATACTGAGCTTGCTGGACAGATTTTTGACGTATGTAAAACATGGTCAGAAGCTATCGGCTTGACAGCCCAACTCTTTCTATCAGGTTCAAGTCAAAAACGTCAAATTGAACGCCTAAAAAAAGGACCAGAAATTCTGATTGGAACCCCTGGCCGTATCTTTGAACTCATTAAATTGAAAAAAATCAAGATGATGAATGTGGAAACCATCATCCTGGATGAATTCGACCAATTGCTCGATGATTCTCAGATACACTTTGTCGAGAAAATTACTCACTACGCACCTCGTAACCACCAACTTGTCTATATGAGTGCGACAACCAAGTTTGACCAAGAAAAGATTGCGCCTCACACACGTACCATTGATCTCTCTGACCAAAAATTGGACAACATCCAGCACTTCTACATGCAGGTAGATCAACGTCACCGAGTGGATATGCTACGAAAACTGGCTCATGTTGAGGATTTCCGCGGACTAGTCTTCTTTAACAGCCTGTCAGACCTTGGGAGTGCAGAAGAAAAATTACAGTATCGTGATATCTTGGCTGTTTCCCTCGCTAGTGATGTTAATGTCAAATTTAGAAAAATCATCTTAGAAAAGTTTAAAGATAAGCAACTAACCCTACTCCTTGCAACTGACCTTTTGGCTCGTGGAATTGATATCGATAGCCTAGAATGCGTCGTAAACTTTGATGTTCCTAGAGATATTGAAACCTACACTCACCGTGCTGGCCGTACTGGCCGCATGGGTAAAGAAGGCTATGTTATCACTCTCGTCACTCATCCAGAAGAAATCAAAAAACTCAAAAAGTTTGCAAGCGTACGTGAAATTGTCCTAAAAAATCAAGAACTCTATATCAGATAAAGCTCCGTTTGCTCTATGCCCATCAAGTGTATAGAGCTTTTTTGTGTACAATTCTTCAATTTTAGTTCAATATCAGAAAAAAAGAACCTTGCATAGCAAGATTCTTTTAGTGTCTGACTTAAATAATTGTTCTTCTGGGAACTAAATCGAATTAAGCTTCGATTTCTGTAACCATACCTGAACCAACAGTACGTCCACCCTCACGGATAGAGAATGTAGTACCTTGTTCTACGGCGATTGGGTGGATCAACTCAACGTCGATTGTCACGTTATCACCAGGCATTACCATTTCAGTACCTGCTGGAAGTTCGATTGAACCTGTAACGTCAGTAGTACGGAAGTAGAATTGTGGACGGTAGTTGTTGAAGAATGGAGTGTGACGTCCACCTTCTTCTTTAGTAAGGATGTAAACTTCACCTTTGAATTTAGTGTGTGGGTTGATTGAACCTGGTTTAGCAATAACTTGTCCACGTTCGATTTCATCACGTTGAACACCACGAAGAAGGACACCTACGTTATCTCCGGCAAGACCTTCGTCAAGTTGTTTACGGAACATTTCAACACCAGTAACAACTGCTTTTTGAGTTTCTTCTTTGATACCAACGATTTCGATTTCGTCGTTGACTTTAACGATACCACGGTCGATACGTCCTGAAGCAACTGTACCACGTCCAGTGATTGAGAATACGTCTTCGACTGGAAGAAGCAATGGTTTGTCAGTGTCACGTTCTGGTTCTGGAATGTACTCATCAACTGTGTTCATCAATTCCATAACGATGTCTTCGTATTTAGTGTCACCTTCAAGGGCTTTAAGAGCTGAACCTTGGATAACTGGAAGATCGTCACCTGGGAAGTCGTATTCTGACAATAGGTCACGGATTTCCATTTCAACCAATTCAAGCAATTCTTCGTCGTCAACCAAGTCAACTTTGTTCATGAAGACGATAAGGTGTTTAACACCAACCTGACGTGAAAGAAGGATGTGCTCACGAGTTTGTGGCATTGGTCCGTCAGTTGAAGCTACTACAAGGATAGCTCCGTCCATTTGAGCGGCACCAGTGATCATGTTTTTAACGTAGTCCGCGTGTCCTGGAGCGTCGATGTGAGCGTAGTGACGTTTTTCAGTTTCGTACTCAACGTGCGCAGTGTTGATTGTGATACCGCGTTCGCGTTCTTCTGGAGCAGCATCGATAGACGCATAGTCTTTAGGTTGGTTAACTGATGAAGGCAAGCGACGTGCCAAAACAGTTGTGATAGCTGCAGTTAGGGTAGTTTTACCGTGGTCAACGTGTCCGATAGTACCAATGTTAACGTGTGGTTTACTACGATCGTATTTTTCTTTTGCCATTTGAGTAAAAGCCTCCAATAAAATATATTTTATAGATAGACAGTAGGCAATACAGTCTAACTTTCCTTACTATTTTATCAAATTTCAGCTAAATTGCAAGTGTTTTACAAAGTTTTTGTGAATTATTCTTAATCTGCTAATCTAAACGACACTTCTACTCCTATCACTTGGGTAAAGAAAAAGAAAAATCAGGAATTTCCTGACTTTTACTTAGCTAATTCTCTTTCTCGTTCTTTCATTATTTTATGATTTTCATACAAACGTGATAAAAACTTAGAAATTTCTTTTAAGATAGAATAAGTTGGTACAGCGACAATCATACCAATGACACCATAGATATTACTTGATAACAAAAGTAATACTAAAATCGTAATTGGATGAACCTTCATTACCCCACCAACGATCCGAGGGTAGAGAATATTTCCATCCACTTGTTGAATAATCAGCATATAAACAACTGCAATCAACATTCTATGAGGGTCAGTAAAGACATTGGCAATAATCATCGGAATCAAGCCAATACTTGGGCCTACATAAGGAATGAGATTGGCTAATCCTGAAAAGATAGCGAAGACCAAAGCGTATTTCAAACCGATTACGCTATATCCGATAAAGGCTAAACAACCAATAATAATCGCATCAATGGCAACTCCACTAATATAGCGAGCGATTGTAGCATTCAAATTTTTTAAAAGACCTGTAATATGCAACTTATCTCGCTTTAAAACAGTACGTTCAAGCATCGGCAAGAATTTGTGACCATCTAACAAAAAATAAATTAAAAATACAGGGGTCATGATAATAATCAAAACAGTACTAAAGAGCGCAGATAGGACACTTCCAACACTATTCGTTACACTATTTAGGATATTCTGTAGAATATCTACATAGGAGAGATTTAACTGTTGAATAGTCGCTTGAATATCTAAATTTTGAAAGGCTGGATAAGTGGATAAATCGAGAATCAAATCTTGCAGACGACTGTAGATTGTCTGACTTGTTGCAATCAAACTGGTCAGCTGATTAATCAAAATCGGTAAGAGATAGACTACTCCAATAACTAGCCCCCAAACCAAGGCACACAAGGTTAGTAGAATACCAATGATACGGTTAATTTTGAAATACTTTTGTAAAAAATTTACAATAGGATTGGTCAAATAATATAAAAAACCACCTAAAAGAAAGGGAATCATTATAGTGTTTGCAACGCTTACAAAAGGTGTAATAATCGCTCCCATCTCTCTCCATAAATAAAATATAATGGTTAATAGTAAAATCTCACTGGTCCAAAAAAATAATTTATTCTTACGAAACATGAGGTACCTCCATTTATCTATTTTACCACACTTTCAAAAAAGCTTCTTTCTTATATCATGAAACTGGGAATATTTTTTTCTTTATGATAGAATAAACTTACTATGAAAAAAATAATTTTAACTCTCCTAAGCCTTTCCGTGATTGGGTCAGCATCTACAGTTGCTGCTCAGGATTTTAATATTGCTGCAAAACATGCCATTGCTGTTGAGGCAAATACTGGTAAAATTCTCTATGAGAAAGATGCAACCCAGCCAGTTGAAATTGCTTCAATCACAAAGTTAATTACTGTTTATCTTGTCTATGAAGCCTTGGAAAACGGTAGTATTACACTATCAACTCCGGTAGATATCTCTGATTATCCATACAAATTAACGACAAATTCTGAAGCGAGTAACGTTCCTATGGAGGCTCGTAATTATACCGTCGAGCAGCTACTAGAAGCAACCCTAGTATCTAGTGCTAACAGTGCGGCTATTGCCCTAGCTGAGAAAATTGCTGGCTCAGAAAAAGATTTCGTCGATATGATGCGCGCAAAGCTCTTAGAATGGGGAATTCAGGATGCCACTGTTGTCAATACGACGGGTCTTAACAATGAAACTCTAGGGGATAACATTTACCCAGGATCTAAAAAAGATGAGGAAAATAAGCTTAGTGCTTATGATGTAGCTATCGTTGCTCGTAATCTCATTAAAAAATACCCACAAGTCTTGGAAATCACGAAAAAACCTTCTTCTACTTTTGCTGGAATGACAATCACTTCTACCAACTACATGTTAGAAGGTATGCCTGCTTATCGCGGTGGTTTTGATGGCCTTAAGACAGGAACAACAGACAAAGCTGGAGAATCTTTTGTTGGTACTACTGTTGAAAAAGGGATGAGGGTTATCACAGTTGTTTTGAATGCAGATCATCAAGACAATAATCCTTATGCTCGCTTCACAGCTACATCTTCACTAATGGATTATATCTCTTCTACATTCATACTTCGCAAAATCGTTCAAAAAGGCGATGCCTATCAAGATAGTAAAGCACCTGTACAAGATGGAAAAGAAAATATGGTCACTGCCGTTGCTAAAGATGATATCTCTCTAATTGAACGTGTTGGGGGACAATCGTCCCAAACAATTCAATTCACACCTGATTCTAAGGTAATTCCAGCACCACTTGAGGCCGGAACTGTGGTTGGACATTTGACTTATGAAGACAATGATTTGATTGGTCAAGGTTACATCACTACAGAACGTCCTAGTTTTGAAATGGTAGCAGAAAAGAAAGTTGAAAAAGCCTTCTTCTTAAAAGTTTGGTGGAATCAGTTTATCCGCTTCATCAACGAAAAATTATAAAAAATCGCGATTTTAAACCGCGATTTTTTTGTTACAAGTTCATCTTCAAAATTCTTGACCTTGGGTAAATCTAAAATCAAGTTCTACCCAACTGATCCTTCCATTTCGTAGCTGATCAAGCGGTTCAGCTCAACTGCATATTCCATTGGAAGTTCTTTTGTAAAGGGTTCTACAAATCCCATTACAATCATCTCAGTTGCTTCAGATTCTGACAATCCACGGCTCATGAGGTAATAGAGTTGCTCTTCTGAAATCTTAGATACCTTAGCTTCGTGTTCCAAAGCGACTTGTGAGTTGTGAATTTCATTAAATGGAATGGTATCTGATGCTGACAAGTCATCCATGATAATGGTATCACACTCAATGTGAGAGACAGATTTCTTAGAGTTTTTGTTAAAGGTTACTTGTCCACGGTAGTCAACCTTCCCTCCGCCTTTAGCGATGGATTTAGATACGATAGACGAGCTAGTATGTGGAGCGTTGTGGATCATCTTGGCACCCGTGTCTTGGTGTTGCCCTGCATTGGCAAAGGCAATCGAAAGCATGGTACCTCGCGCCCCTTCTCCATCTAGGTAAACAGATGGGTATTTCATAGTTGTTTTGGCACCCAAGTTTCCATCAATCCACTCAACAGTGGCATCCTTTTGAGCTTTAGCACGTTTCGTTACCAAGTTATAGACGTTATCAGACCAGTTTTGGATAGTCGTATAACGCATATAAGCTCCATCCAAGGCAAAGATTTCTACAATGGCCGCATGCAAGCTGTTACTTGAATAAGTTGGTGCTGTACATCCTTCAACATAGTGAACACTTGCTCCCTCATCAACGATAATCAAGGTACGTTCAAACTGACCTGTATTCTCGTTGTTGATGCGGAAGTAAGTTTGAAGTGGGATATCTACCTTAACACCTTTTGGTACGTAGATAAAGGTTCCACCTGACCATACTGCCGAGTTGAGGGCAGCCAATTTGTTATCTGTTGGCGGTACCAACTTCGCAAAGTATTGTTTAAACAAGTCTGGGTATTCCTTGAGGGCAGAATCTGTATCTGTAAAGATAATCCCCAATTTTTGGAACTCTTCCTTCATATTGTGGTAAACCACTTCTGACTCATACTGGGCAGAGGCACCAGCTAAATAAGCACGCTCAGCTTCTGGAATCCCGATACGTTCAAAGGTTTCTTTGATTTTTTCAGGAACTTCGTCCCATGAACGGGCTGGTTTGTCAGATGGTTTTTGGTAGTAAATCAAATCATCAAAATCAATCTCCGACAAGTCTGCTCCCCAAGTTTGCATGGGCATTTTTTTGAAAGTTTCATAAGACTTCAAACGGAATTCTAACATCCACTCAGGTTCTCCCTTTGCAGCTGATAGTTCACGAATGACATCTTCATTCAATCCTTTTCCTGTCGATAGGACAGGCTCTACATCATCATGGAAACCAAATTTATATTCACCAAGGTCAATTGGTTTTGGTTCTACTCTTTCTTCAGCCATAATATCCTTTCTTTCATTCTTCATTTCTACTGATTCATAAGACAAAAGAAACTTGTCTTAGTTATTTTCTTGATTTTCAATTGTTTTCTTCAGGGCGTTCCAAGCTAGGGTTGCACACTTAATCCGTTGTGGGAATTTAGCAACACCTGACAAGAAGGCTGCATCGCCTAGTTGATCTTGGCGGTCATCTTTTTGCCCTTGAACCATTTCAGAAAAAATAGTCGCCAGTTCTAAGATTTCTTGTTTGGTTTTTCCTAAAACGGCATCTGTCATCATACTAGCAGAGGCAGTTGAGATGGTACAACCTGAGTTTAGAAAAGCGATATCTTCCAAACGGTCTTCTGCATCAAACTTGACAGATAGGTTGATGACATCGCCACAGGTTGGATTGTTGAGACTGATTTGTTCAGCATCATCCAACTTCCCTTGATGATGTGGATTTTTCGAATGGTCCGCTACCACTGCCATATAAAGGCTATCTAGTTTAGAAAGTGCCATTGAAAAACTCCTTTGTCTTTTGTAGGGCATCGACTAGCTTGTCACAATCTGCCTTGTTATTGTAGATATAAAAACTTGCACGAGCTGTTGCTGGAACTTCCAAATATTGGAGCAAGGGTTGTGCACAATGGTGACCCGCACGAACTGCTACCCCTTCATAATCCAGAGCAGTCGCAAGATCGTGAGGATGAAGGTCGCCTAGGTTAAAGGCAATAACACCTGAACGTTGAGCCAAGTCCTGCGAACCGTAAATAGTCAAGCCTTCTATCGCCTGCAGTTTTGGATAGACGTATGCAATCAATTCTTGTTCATGGGATTCAATGGCATCCATACCAATCTTATCCAGATAATCTACTGCCGCAGCAAGTCCAATCGCACCCGCCATATTTGGAGTTCCTGCCTCGAATTTCCAAGGCAATTCCTTCCAGCTAGCAGTTTGCTCATAGACGAAATCAATCATCTCACCGCCAAATTCAACTGGTGACATTTGTTGCAGATACTTCTCTTTGCCATAAAGGACACCGATACCAGTCGGACCAGCCATCTTGTGACCTGAAAAGGCAAAGAAGTCCACATCCAAGGCCTGGACATCAATCTTCATATGAGGTGTAGATTGAGCTCCATCCACCACCATAATAGCACCAACTTTATGTGCCATTTGCGTGATTTCCTCGATCGGATTGACTACTCCAAGAACATTGGAGGCGTGAGCTAGAGAGACAAACTTTACTCTATCAGTCAATTTAGCTCGCAAATCATCCATATCCAGAGCTCCGTCCTTGAGATAGACATAAACAAGCTCAGCTCCAGTCTTTCGACATGTTTCCTGCCAAGGAATGATATTAGAATGGTGTTCCATGACAGAAATCAAGACCTGGTCTCCCTCAGTCAGAATTTCCTCAGCAAAGCGTGCCACCCAGTTAAGGCTGGTTGTCGTTCCTCTAGTAAAGAGAACTTCCTTTGTCGAACCTGCATTGATAAACTTACGAATAGTTTCACGAGCCGCCTCATAAGATGCTGTTGCTCGTTCTGCCAAAGTATGAACACCACGGTGAACATTGGCGTTGTCCTGCTCATAGTAGCGGTTGATTGTTTCCAGAACTGCTAGTGGTTTTTGTGTCGTCGCAGCATTGTCCAGATAGACCAACGGTTCATCATTAACAATCTGGTCTAAAATTGGAAAATCCTTGCGAATCGCTTCTACATCTAACATAGGCTTCCCCTTAGCGTTTTGACAATTTTTCTTCGATGGTTGCAATCATTTCATCGCGAACTTCCTTGACTGGAATCTCAACGATAACAGAACCAAGGAAACCACGAACAACCAAGCGTTCTGCAGTTGCTTTGTCCAAGCCACGGCTCATGAGATAGTACATGTCTTCTGGGTCTACTTGACCGATTGAAGCCGCGTGACCTGCAGTAACGTCATTTTCGTCAATCAAAAGAATTGGGTTGGCATCTGAACGTGCTTGGTCTGAAAGCATGAGAACACGGCTCTCTTGTTGGGCATCTGCTCCCTTGGCACCCTTGATAATGTGGCCGATACCATTGAAAGTTAAAGTTGCTTTTTCAAGAATAACCCCATGTTGGAGGATATTTCCGATTGAGTTGCAACCATAGTTGGTTACGCGGGTATCAATTCCTTGTAGCTGACGACCACTTGAAAGAGCTACAACCTTGAGATCTGCATGGCTACCATTCCCAATCAAGTCGCTATCAAAGTCCGCAACGACGTTCCCTTCGTTCATAACACCAATAGCCCAGTCTATGCTTGCCTCGTTGCCCAATTTACCACGACGGCTAATGTAGGCAGTAACATTTTCACCTAAACGGTCAATAGCAGCAAACTTCACTTGCGCACCAGTACGTGCAATCACTTCGACTGTGATATTGGCAGTTGCTTTGGCACTTCCTTCACCGCGTGACTCTAAACGTTCTAGATAACTAATCTTAGAGTTTTTACCAGCGATAATCATAATATGCTTATTAAACGGCACATCACTATCGCTGTCTTGATAGAAAATACCTTCAATTGGTTCTGTAATCTCAACATTATCTGGAATATAGAGTACAGCCCCACTGTTGAAATAAGCTGTATGGTAGGCTGCTAATTTGTCATCGTCATACTTAACAGATGACATGAAGAATTCCTCTACAAGTTCTGGAATTTCTTCTAAAGCTGAGTGAAAGTCTGTGAAAACAACACCCTGTTCAGCCAACTCAACCGGAGTTTGCTCAAGAACAGTTTGAGTTCCTACTTGCACCAACTTCAAGTGGTTATCTAGTGCAGTGAAATCTGGAACATTTGCTGATGGCTCACTTTCTGTAATCGTTCCATCACCTAGATTCCAACGGTGGAATTTGACACGCTCAATAACTGGTAATTCCAAACTCTCAATCTTATCAAAAGCTTTTTGACGGAGGTCAGCCAACCAGCTTGGTTCAGCGTGCATTTCTGAAAAAAGTTTAATATTTTCTTTAGTCATTTACTTCTCCTAAAAGATACGAGGGAATTACAATTCTTCCTTGTAGTCATAGCCAAGTTCTTCAGCTAGTTTTGCGTATCCTTCACGCTCCAAACGCGCAGCCAATTCTGGACCACCAGAAAGGACAACACGACCTTCCATCATCACGTGTACCACGTCTGGTGTAATGTAGTTCAATAGACGTTGGTAGTGAGTGATAATCATCGCACCAAAACCTTCACCACGCATGGCATTCACACCTTTAGATACAACTTTAAGAGCATCAATATCAAGACCAGAGTCAATCTCATCCAAAAGGGCAAAAGTTGGTTCCAACATCAAAAGTTGAAGAATCTCATTACGTTTTTTCTCACCACCAGAGAAACCTTCGTTGAGGTAACGCTCAGCCATTTCTTCTTTCATGTTAAGCAATTCCATCTTTTCATCTAGCTTAGTGATGAACTCGCGAACTGAAATCTTCTCATCGTCTTCTTTACCAGCATTCATGGCTGCACGAAGAAACTCAGCGTTAGTAATACCAGGAATTTCTGATGGATATTGCATAGCAAGGAAAAGTCCCATACGCGCACGCTCGTCCACTTCCAACTCAAGGATGTTTACGCCATCAAACAAGACTTCACCTTTGGTAACTTCATAGTTTGGATTTCCCATGATAGCGGCAGAAAGAGTCGATTTACCAGTACCATTTGGTCCCATGATAGCGGCGATTTCTCCTGTTTTCAGGGTCAGGTTAACCCCTTTTAAAATTTCTTTTCCTTCAATCTCAACGTGAAGATCTTTGATCTCTAATACTGACATGATAGTTCCTTTCTTTTTCAAAGCCTTTACAGTGCTCACTAGAAACATACTTGATTTCCCTAGAAAATACGGTAAAAGGTCAATAAATATACTTTTATAGTATAACAAAAAAAAGCCTAAAAGGCTTTGATTTTGTCTAGAAGCTGAGGACTAGTCTTTTCCTTTTAAATGCTGGTCAATGACATCTACAATCTTGCCCATCAAGTAACTAACTCGGAAATTTCTAAAGAGCAAAATGGCCCAAAAGGCTGCCATAATATAGCGACCAGTCATCCAGGCTTCATTGAAAAAATAGGTCTCAGCAGCTGTAAACAGCGCGATGATAATAAATTGTTGTCTATTCATAAACTTATTGTATCATGAAATCTTTCTTTAGTCTTCCTCTACCTTCACTTTATCAGCCAAAAATTCAAATCCTTCTGGAATCAGGCTTTCTTCTGCTTCTTTTTCAGTTTGAGAAGATTTGGCTTTGGCTGAAAAGGCTGCGCGAACTTCTTTCCATTCCTCCATGGAAATAGCTAAAATCTCAGGTGAAAAACCTGCTGCCTGACTGAGGATGTTACCAAACATGGTGTTGAGATTGTCCCGTTTCATGGTTTGACCAGCATTGAAGTTAGACTCAAAAGCAAGAATAGCATGGTGTTCATTGGCCGCAACTGGTTGAGATCCGACTAGAAGAGCCTTGTCCGGCCCCCCTAGACTTTCAATTACTTCTCCCCAGGCATTCTGCAAACGAATCAGATTTTGACGTGCTAAATCAGGATTTTCAACGGCCTCTTGTAGGATCGATTGAACTTTATTGCGATCCACACGATAGATTGTCTTGCCCGTTGCTGGGCGACTAGGAGCTGGATTTGTTGGCTTAGATACGGTTCCCACATTTGCGAGTTCTTGTTTGAGACGGGCAATTTCCTGTCTCAGTGCAGAAATTTCACTTTCAACTGCCCCAGAAAGAGCTGGTTCAGGCTTAATCTCTGCCAAACGGATAGTCATCATCTCAGCATAAATCTTAGGCTGCAAACTAGACTTAATATCTGCTAAACTGACTGTCGCCAAGCGAATCATTTCAAACAGATTTTCTTGAGGAAGTGCCAAATTTTCTACAAAGACTGGACTATGATGAGTATTTTCTCCACCTGTTTGAACAATTAACAAATCTCTTAAATAGTGTAAAAGTTCGGTCACAAAACGAGTCATGCTCTTACCATTGTCAAAGAGAAGATTCAAGCATGCTAGGGCCTTTGGAACATCCTGTTGAGACAAGGCTGCCACATAATCATCCAAGGCTGATAGACTAATTGTGCCAGTAATTTCTTCAGAGATGGCAGTCGTCAGCTCGTTTCCCTGTGTCAAACTCAAGGCTTGATCCAAAATAGACAAGGCATCTCGCATTCCACCTTCAGCCCGTCTAGCAATGATTTCCACAGCCTCTGGTTCAGAACTGATATTTTCTTTGTCTAAGATATAGTGAATATGTTCCTTAATATCCTGTGTCTTAATCGATTTAAATTCAAAACGTTGCACACGGGATAGAATAGTCGCAGGTATCTTGTGCAATTCAGTAGTAGCCAAAATAAAGACCACATTCTGTGTTGGCTCTTCTAACGTCTTTAGGAGGGCATTAAAAGCTCCTGTAGACAGCATGTGAACCTCATCTATGATGTAAACCTTATAACGGGCAAGACTAGGAGCGTAGGTAGATTTATCACGAATTTCGCGAATTTCATCCACCCCATTATTAGAAGCCGCATCCATTTCAATGACATCTTCTAAACTACCATCCGTCACTGCCTGACAAATATAGCAGTTATTACAAGGTTCACCACCCACTTGATTTGGACAGTTCATAGCTTTAGCAAAAATCTTAGCCACACTGGTTTTTCCCGTTCCACGAGGACCCGAAAAAAGATAAGCGTGACTTATTTTCTCTTGCTCCACTGCTTGTTTAAGAGTCTTAGCCACAACTTCCTGTCCAACCAACTGGGAGAAGTTTTGACTTCTATATTTTCGATAAAGAGCTTGATACATTAGGCTTTCTCCCCAAACATTGTAAAGTCCCATTCTGTCTTTTCAAGCAAAATAGCGACAAATTGTTCCAAATAATCTCGATCCATAGCATCATAATCATCAATCTCTGAAGAATCCAGATCCAGAACCCCGAGCAATTGACCATTCTTAACCATCGGAACAACAATTTCACTTTTAGCTCGACTATCACAAGAAATATAGTTGGGATAAGTTGTTACATTACCAACCAGAACAGTTTCCTGAAAGTGGGCTGCCTCACCACAAACACCTTTGCCTAGTGAGATACGGATACAGGAAACACCTCCTTGGAAAGGACCTAAAATCAATTCCTTTCCATCGAACAGATAAAAGCCTGCAAATACGGTATTAGGAAAGCGTGATTTTAAAAGAGCACTGGCGTTGGAAAGATTAGCCAAAACATTGGTTTCGCCTTCCAATAAAAAAGAGAGCTCCTCATTTAAGATTTGATAACGTGATTGTTTTTCTGATTCTAACATAGAACTATTATATCAAAAAAGACTTACAGACAAAAGAAAAATCCCTTGTTTAGAAAACAAAGGATTTTGTGAATTTTCAATTTGATTAAAGTTCGATGTCACCGAACAAGTCAGCCATTGAGAATCCTGTTTGTGTTTCTGGAAGTTCGAAATCACGTTTTTCTTGACGTTTTGGACGACGTGGACGAGCAGCACGTTTTTCTTCTTTTTGTCCTTCTTCTTGAGCTGGACGCTCTTCAAGAGCTTTGATAGAAAGTGATACGCGCTCTGCATCTGCGTTAACTTCAAGAACTTTAACTTTAACTTCTTGACCAACTTTAAGAGCTTCTTTTGGATTTTCAATACGTTTGTGTGAAATTTGTGATACGTGAACAAGTCCATCGATACCTGGCAATACTTCAACAAATGCACCGAAGTCAGTCAAACGTTTAACTGTTCCTTCTACTACATCACCTTTAGCCAATTTTTGCTCAACGCCATCCCATGGTCCAGGTGTTGTTGCTTTAAGTGAAAGTGATACACGTCCTTCTTCTTCGTTAAGATCAAGGATTTTCACTTCAATTTCTTCACCAACAGTTACAACTGATTTTGGTGATACGTTACGTTCATGTGACAATTCAGTCAAGTGAACCAATCCGTCAACACCACCAAGGTCGATGAAAGCACCGAAGCTTGTGATACGTGCAACTTTACCAGTTACTACATCACCAACAGCCAATTTACCGAATACTTCAGCGCGAGCTGCTGCTGTAGCTGCTTCAACAACTTCACGACGTGAAAGGATGAAGCGGTTTTCTTTAGCGTCAACTTCTTTGATTTTAGCATCAAATTCTTGACCTACAAAACGCTCAGTGTTACGTACGAAACGAGTATCCAACATTGAAGCTGGGATAAATCCACGAACACCTTCAAATTCTACTGAAAGTCCACCTTTAACGGCACGAGTTCCTTTAACAGTAACAACTTCTTCTTCGCGACCAACAAGTTTGTCCCATGCTTTGCGAGCTTCAAGGCGTTTTTTAGATACAAGGTATGTAACTGTATCAGTATCTTTACCAACTACTTGACGAAGTACAAGAACATCCAATACTTCTCCTACTTTAACAAAGTCATTGATATCTGCATCGCGATCGTTTGTCAATTCGCGAAGAGTCAAGACACCTTCAACACCAGTTCCAGAGATTGCAACGTTAGCTTGAGTCGCATCAACTGTCAATACTTCAGCACTAACAACATCACCAGTCTCAACTTGGCTAACGCTATTTAGCAAATCTTCAAATTCGTTCATCTAAAAAATCCTCCAACAATCAAGTTTTTCTTAAACTTGACATACTTATAATTTTTTTCCTAAGCACCCGCAAGGACATGTTCATATCGTTCACGTCTTTCAATTATAAAAATAAAATACCCTAAGATATTTTGCTTTTTATCTTGATTATTACCTAAGAACTGGGGTAGCTGGATTCGAACCAACGCATGAGGGAGTCAAAGTCCCTTGCCTTACCGCTTGGCTATACCCCATTGACGAAATGGAGAGAGAGGGATTCGAACCCCCGAACCCGAAGGAGCGGATTTACAGTCCGCCGCGTTTAGCCTCTTCGCTATCTCTCCTACAATCAACATGGACTATTATATCATGAAAATTTCAAAAAAACAAGACTTATTTTGCTAAATTATAATTTTCAATCAAAATTTCCACAGCTTTTTCCAATTTTTTATAAAAACTATCGACGTTTCCATTCTTTATGATGGCAAATTGTCCGTCTAATTCGGCAATTTCTCCGATAACTTTTTTACCAATGGTCAAGGTATAACCTTCAAAACTGTCTTTTCCTACATTAACCTTGGCATCCGCTACTTGAATTTCGATTTTTTTATCTTTCTTGCTCATTTCATACCTCTCTTCACTTTTTCTATTTTACAAGAAAATCCCAAAACTAGCAAGAAAAAACTCTACATCGGGCTTGTCCGATATAGAGTTTTCCGCATTATTTAATGTGTTTTTCTAGTTCTTTTTGGTACTTACCATTTGATTCCAATTTTTCTTTTTGCCATTTTTTCAGTGCTTCTTCATATTCTTTTGTCGTAACGATATCTTTTTGCAATTTCATTCCTTTAAAGATATATGGGTCACCCTTAATACCAACTTGTGAGTATGGTTTTGAGAATGGCACTACATTACTTACAACTGGAGAACCACCAGATGAGGCTGTAGGCATCAATAATGAACTGTCTGTCAACCAAGCTTGAGCCTTGGCATATTTTTCATAGCGTTCTTCAAGATTTGTAGTTTCTGAATCGGCATCATCCAATAATTTCTTATACTGGTCTAAACCAAGTTTCACTACAACATCTTTATCTTTCCCCTTAGTAATACCAAGGTGTTTCATAGCAGAACCTGATTTAGGATCCATGATATTCAAGTAAGATGCTGGGTCTTGATAACTTGGAGCCCATCCTGTACTGTTCAAATCATAGTCTTTTTGAGAAGGAACACGCGCTTGAGAAGTGATTGTTTCCTTTTCATTATCTGTCATTTGAAGAACATCGATGACAACATTTTCAGCACCAAGAGTTGATTCGATTGACTGTTTGAAAGAGTTACTTTGTTGAACAGCGATGGTATCTGTTTGTTCAACTGGAACATCCAAGTGAATTGGGAAAGTTACTCCTTTAGACTCTAAGTCTTTCTTAGCTTTTTCAAATACTGCTTTAGCCTTGTCAGGGTTGTAGATAGAGTCCTTACCGTCAACTAGCTCAACACCTTTCCATTGGTCACCGTAGTTCACCAACTCTGCTTGAGCGATTTGACCAAAGTTCTTACCACCTGCTTGCACAAAGTTGTCAGGAACGAGGCTGTTACGGATAATCTTGTCCGCCCCATCTTCACCATTTAGCTGGGCAGCATAAGAATGGCGGTTGAAGGCAAAGTTGATAGCCTGACGGAAGTCCTTATTAAGCATAGCTTCTTTAGTAGAAGTCTTTTGCTCTTCACTTGTTTTCGCAGTTTTATTGTATGACTGACGATTTACGTTAAAGGTGAAGTAATAGCTACTTGAGTCCTGTGGGCTATAAGTGATTTTATCTCCGTATTGTTCCAAAGTAGAAGCAAAGTTTGAGCTACTTGGGAAGAGACGGGCTGTCGTATAGGCACCAGAAGAGAAACTACGAATCAACGATTCCTGATCAGAACCATCGTAGTAAGTCAATTTAATCTTCTCAATTTTTACCTTCTCTTTATCCCAGTAGTTTGGGTTTTTCTCGTATTCGATCAACGATTTAGACGTCAAGGTCTTCAGGATATAAGGACCATTGTAGAGAATTCCTGCTGGAGTAACTGCTCCATAATCTTTACCTGACGCCTTCAAAAACTCTTCATTTACAGGCAACATCGTCGCTGTTGTGACTTTAGAGTTCCAGAAGCTTTCTGGTTTGTTTAGGGTATATTCAACTGTGTAATCGTCCAAGGCCTTGACACCAACTGTAGAGAAATCATTGGTCTCACCAGTCATGTAGGCATCCAAGCCCTTAATTGAATTTTGGATGAGAGAGACACCGTCTGACTTACCGTCAGCTACGTGTTTCAATCCTGTTACAAAGTCATGGGCTGTTACTTCTGCATATTCTTCACCCTCAGAAGTGTACCATTTAACTCCTTTACGAAGTTTGTAGGTATAAGTCAAACCATCTTTTGACACAGACCAATCCTCAGCCAAGGAAGGAATAACATTTCCGTACTGGTCGTTTTCCATCAAGCCATCAACCACGTTCCCGATGACATCTGTTGTAGATGTACGAGTCGCTATACTATAGTCCAAAGATGCTGGATCTACTGCATAGACATATGAAAATGTTGTCGGTGCATCTGCTTCTTTATCAGCTTTTCCACAAGCCACTAATAGAGCTGTTGTACTCAGGACCACTCCTGCTGTTAAGAGCCACTTTTTCGATTTCATAAAAAATCTCCTTTAGTTAATTTTAATCTACTTTTACAATCCAACCTTCTGGCGCTTCAATATCGCCAAACTGAATTCCTGTCAACTCATCATAGAGTTTGCGAGTCACAGGACCTACTTCTGTTTCACTATAGAAAACATGGAAATCATCACCATGCTGAATTCCACCGATTGGAGAAATAACTGCTGCTGTACCACAGGCACCTGCCTCTACAAAACGGTCAAGGTTGTCAATCGGGACATCCCCCTCAATAGGAGTTAAGCCCAAGCGATGTTCTGCCAAATAAAGCAAAGAATACTTGGTAATAGATGGCAAGATAGAAGGACTCAATGGTGTTACAAATTCATTATCAGCTGTAATTCCAAAAAAGTTAGCTGATCCGACTTCTTCAATCTTTGTATGAGTTGATGGGTCTAGATAGATAACATCTGAGAAATGACGTGACTTAGCCAATTTCCCTGGTAAGAGACTGGCAGCATAGTTTCCACCAACCTTAGCCGCACCTGTACCATTTGGAGCGGCACGGTCGTATTCATCCTGAATCAAGAAATTAGTTGGGACCAAACCGCCTTTAAAGTAATTACCAACTGGCATGGCAAAGATGGTAAAAATATACTCTTCCGCTGGTTTTACTCCGATAATATCTCCTACTCCAATCAAAAGAGGACGAAGATAAAGGGTTCCACCTGTTCCGTATGGTGGTACGTATTCTTCATTCGCACGAACAACTGCCTTACAAGCTTCTACAAACATTTCTGTCGGAACTTGTGGCATCAAGAGTCGATCACAAGTACGTTGCAGACGTTTAGCATTTTCGTCAGGACGGAACAGTTGAACACTGCCATCCTTAGTACGGTAAGCTTTCAAACCTTCAAAGGCTTGTTGTCCATAGTGAAGACTTGGAGAAGACTCTGAAATATGCAAGGTTGCATCTTCTGTCAACTCTCCTTGATTCCATTGTCCATTTTTAAAATGAGCAATATAGCGATAAGGTAATTTCATATAGGAAAAACCGAGATTTTCCCAATCAATCGTTACTGTCATATTCCACTCCTTATTCTAAAAACCTATTTCTTATATTCTACACTATTTTTCTAAAATAGCAAGCATATTTTGTAATTTTCAGAAAATTTCTTCAATAAAAAGAACCAGCTCTTAGAACTGATTCTTCATTTCACTTATTTAGCTTCAGTAAATACTTCTTTAAGATAAGCGTCAAAAACTTCTTCATCCGAAATCGTGTCAGAGATGAAGCTACCATTACTTGTGCGTTCTGACAGATTCAAGTCTTGTAGTCGACTTTCATAGATTGTTCCTTTGTTCGATTGGACAAGCAGCGTTTGGTCGTTCTCTTCCACTTCTGTACTGAAGAGATCACCAACAAATCCTTGCTCTGCAACTGATCCTGCTAAGAAGACACGATGCGGTTTGTTTTTCAACTCACGCAAGACTTGTAGTCCTCGTTTGGCACGGCTAGTTGCTGGAATTTCGTCAATAGAAACACGTTTCAAACTTCCACGCTGAGTCAAGAGGTAGAAGGATGAAGTGTTACAGATAAAGGCCGATTGGAGGGTATCATCTTCTTTCAGGTTCATAGCCTTGACACCTGCAGCCTTAGCACCGACAACTGGTACCTCTTCGATATTGAAACGAAGGGCATAACCATTTTGGCTGATCAAGAGAACATCATCTAGTTTGATTGGAGCTACTGCTACAATCTGGTCTGTATCATCTTTGAGCTTAGCATACTTGACAGACTTAGACTTGTAGGTCCGCCATGGGGTGAATTCTTTTCGCTCTACACGCTTGATTTGACCGAGACGAGTCGCAGCAAAGTAGGTTGTCGCATCATCAAACTGATCCACTACTTCCACATAAAGGATTTCTTCGTTAGTTTCAAAGTTTGTAATGGTTTGGCTCAGATGCTCACCGATATCCTTCCAACGAATGTCTGCCAATTCATGGATTGGTCGATAAATGACATTTCCAAGCGTCGTGAACATCAAGAGATGCTGGGTTGTCTTGGCAGATTGAACAAAAATCAAACGGTCGTCATCACGTTTGCCAATTTCTTCCAGCGTTGAAGCCGCAAAGGAACGTGGGCTGGTACGCTTGATATAACCTGCCTTGGTCACGCTGACGTAGGTATCTTCCTCGGCGATAAGACTGGCTGTATCAATCTCAATTGCTTTCGCAGTGTCTTCTAGAGAACTCAAACGCGGAGTCGCAAACTTCTTCTTAACCTCACGAAGTTCTTTCTTCATGAGATTGTACATAGTCCGCTCATCCCCGATAATAGCCGCCAGCATGGCAATCTTTTCACGAAGTTCTGCTTCTTCTTCCTGCAAGACAACCACATCGGTATTGGTCAAACGGTACAGTTGCAAGGTTACGATAGCCTCAGCCTGCTCTTCAGTAAAATCATAACTGACCTTGAGATTTTCCTTGGCGTCAGCCTTATTCTCAGAAGCACGGATAAGCGCAATGACTTCGTCCAAGATTGAAATCACACGAATCAAACCTTCGACGATATGGAGTCGTTTTTCAGCCTTTTCCTTATCAAAGCGTGAACGCGCCAAAATCACTTCGCGACGGTGGGCGATGTAGCTAGACAGGATTGGAACAATCCCAACCTGACGAGGCGTGAAATTGTCAATTGCCACCATGTTAAAATTGTAATTGATTTGTAGGTCGGTGTATTTAAATAGGTAGTTGAGAACAAGCTCCGTATTAGCGTCTTTCTTAAGTTCAATAGCGATACGAAGACCGTCACGGTCAGACTCATCGCGAACCTCAGCAATACCAGACACCTTATTATTGACACGAACATCATCAATCTTCTTGACTAGATTGGCCTTGTTGATTTCATAAGGAATCTCAGTAACAACAATTTGTTCCTTACCACCTTTTAGCTTTTCAATCTCAGTCTTGGAACGAACAACCACGCGCCCTTTCCCAGTTTCATAGGCCTTCTTGATTTCATCACGACCCTGAATGATTCCTCCAGTCGGAAAATCTGGTCCAGGCAAAAATTCCATGAGCTTGTCCACCTTAGCTGTTGGATGGTCAATCATATAAACAGTGGCATCAATGACCTCAGCTAAATTATGGGGTGGAATATCTGTGGCATATCCAGCCGAAATCCCAGTCGAACCATTGACTAAAAGATTTGGAAAGGCTGCTGGTAAGACTGTCGGCTCTTTTTCGGTGTCATCAAAGTTCCAGGCAAAAGGAACGGTCTTTTTCTCGATATCCTGAAGGAGATAACCAGCAATCTCAGACAAACGAGCCTCGGTATAACGCATAGCTGCAGGCGGGTCCCCGTCCATAGAACCGTTATTACCGTGCATTTCAACTAGAATCTCACGATTTTTCCAGTCCTGTGACATACGAACCATGGCATCATAGATAGAACTGTCACCGTGTGGGTGGAAATTCCCCATGATATTCCCGACAGACTTGGCCGACTTGCGGTAGCTCTTGTCAAAGGTATTGCCATCCTTATTCATCGAATAAAGAATACGGCGCTGAACTGGCTTCAAGCCATCACGAATATCTGGCAAAGCCCGGTCTTGAATAATGTACTTGGAGTAGCGACCAAAGCGCTCTCCCATGATGTCCTCAAGGGACATGTTTTGAATGTTACTCATATAGGATACAAAGCCCGAAAAATGCAAAGTGAAAATAGAAAATTCTTAAAGCGAGCGATGTTCGCAAGAGAATTTATCTTTTTCACCCAGCATTTAGGGCGTGTTCAACTCCTTTCAAAGAATGTAGAGTAGTTTTTTATGCAGTAAAAGATATTTTACGGGAATTAGTTCCATGTTCAGTTACCTTAAGGAACCAAACAATCCTTTCTGTAGTTTAATCTTTTAAATTAGTCAGCAATTAAGAAGTCTCTCCTCAGCATACCCAATCATCTTCTCAGCTACTTCTTTATCGTAGTCAAAATCCATCTTTTGAGCAAGAAACTGAGCCTCTTGGTGGAAAAGTTCCATCGTAGCAAACAAAGACTGGGTGATTTTATCTAAACTTGAAAAATCCAGCAGATTTGAGAATTGTTTCTCTTTCTCAGCAGGCAAATACTGAAAGAGGTACTTGTAGTTCTTACCAACATCGACCGTTCCCTTATCTGCTGCCACTTGCCAAGCTAAAAGCTTGAGCAATTCTTGTTGGCAGATTCCATAGAGATGGTCCGTCGTATAGATGACTTGTTTGCGACAAATCCCTTTAACCACGTAGGCTGACACCCACCAAAATTCATTACAGGATTTTTCAAAATCCGTTTCAGTAGCTGGGCTTGTCCAGTAACGCTCTAGATTTTGAGAATAGGGTTCAAATAAATGCTCTGGATCTTCTAAAACAGTAAATCCGGCCTCACTATCCACCCACTCGTTGATGTGTTCTTTAGGACAGAGGGTCAAATCAATCCTACTGCCATCTTCAAAGAGCACGAGGTAGAGACGACGTTGACCAAGACCAACTTCTTGCTCGATAATGCGTTTGCCAAACTGGTCCAACCAAGATAAATCTGTAATCAGCTCGTCCAGATTCTCTACAACATAGACTACGTCATAGTCTTGAAATTCATCTTTTGAGGCTTTTGTATCAGTCCGTGAACCAGACATGGCGACAGCCGTGACTTGTAAGGTTTCAGCAGTCTTTAAAACTACATCGAGCATTTCTGTTTCAGTTCTCATGTTTATACCCATTCATTAAAAACTAACTTAAAATACTGTCGCTTCTTCCAGCGTAAACTTGACATTATCTTCAATCCACTTACGTCGTGGTTCGACCTTGTCTCCCATAAGGACATTGACGCGACGTTCGGCGCGAGCCAGATCTTCAATGGTGACACGGATAAGGGTACGGGTTTCTGGATTCATGGTTGTTTCCCAGAGCTGGTCCGCATTCATCTCACCAAGCCCTTTATAGCGTTGGAGGGTAGCGCCTTTACCGAGCTGCTTGCGGAGTTCTTCAAGTTCTCCGTCTGTCCAAGCGTAGGCCACTTCTTCTTTCTTGCCTTTTCCTTTGGACATCTTGTAAAGAGGCGGAAGGGCAATATAGACATGTCCCGCCTCAACTAGCGGACGCATGTAGCGGTAGAAAAATGTCAAGAGTAAAGTCTGAATGTGGGCACCGTCTGTATCCGCATCGGTCATGATAATGATCTTGTCATAGTTGGCATCTTCAAGGGAGAAGTCTGCTCCGACACCCGCACCAATGGTATAAATCATGGTGTTGATTTCCTCATTTTTAAGGATATCCGCCATCTTGGCCTTGGCTGTGTTGATAACCTTACCACGAAGAGGCAAGATAGCTTGGAACTTGCGGTCACGACCTTGCTTGGCAGAACCACCGGCAGAATCCCCCTCGACTAGATAGAGTTCATTCTTAGCTGGATTCTTGGACTGGGCAGGTGTTAATTTCCCTGACAACAGGCCCTTGTCTTTTTTATTTTTCTTACCATTTCGGCTCTCATCACGCGCCTTACGTGCCGCTTCACGAGCGTCACGGGCCTTGATAGCCTTGCGAATGAGATTAGAAGCCAATTCCCCATTTTCCATAAGGAAGAAGGTCAACTTATCCGCCACAATGCCATCCACAACCGGACGAGCAAGTGGACTTCCTAGTTTGTCCTTGGTCTGGCCTTCAAACTGGAGGTGTTCTTCTGGAACCAAGATAGAAAGAACGGCCGCTAGTCCCTCACGATAGTCTGACCCTTCAAGGTTTTTATCTTTTTCCTTGAGAAGACCTGTCTTACGCGCATAGTCATTCATGACCTTAGTGATAGCAGACTTGAGTCCTGTCTCATGCGTTCCACCGTCTTTAGTACGAACGTTATTAACAAAGGATAGAATGTTATCTGAAAATCCATCATTGTACTGGAGAGCCACTTCCACTTGGAAACCATTATCTTCTCCTTCAAAGTAAAGAACTGGCGTTAAGGTCTCCTTGTCTTCGTTTAGATAAGAAACGAAGTCTTGCACCCCATTCTCATAGTGGAATTCAATCCCTTCATCTGTTCGCTGGTCGGTCAAAGACAAGGTCACATTTTTCAAGAGAAAGGCTGATTCATTAAGACGCTCTGAGATGGTATTGTACTTGAAGTCTGTCGTAGAGAAGATCGTCGCATCAGGCATAAAAGTAACCTTGGTACCTGTTTTAGACTTGGGTGCTGTACCGATTTTCTTCAAGGTCGTGACAGGTTTTCCACCATTTTCAAAACGTTGCTTATAGATTGCCCCATCACGGGTGATTTCAACTTCCAACCAACTAGAAAGAGCGTTAACGACGGAAGAACCCACCCCGTGGAGACCACCAGATGTCTTGTAGCCACCCTGACCGAATTTCCCTCCGGCATGAAGAATGGTAAAGATAACCTCAACAGTTGGAATTCCCATCGCGTGCATACCAGTTGGCATTCCACGTCCGTGGTCTTGAACCGTTAAACTTCCGTCTTTATTAATGGTCACATCAATACGATCGCCAAACCCAGACAGGGCTTCATCGACAGCATTATCGACTATTTCCCAGACTAGGTGGTGGAGACCAGCACCATCGGTCGATCCGATATACATCCCTGGACGTTTTCGAACTGCATCCAACCCTTCTAGCACCTGAATGGCATCATCATTATAATTGTTAATATTGATTTCCTTTTTTGACACAAGGAACCTCCTATTCGTTCATCTTTACTATTCTACAGGTTTTCCAAGGATTTTGCAAAATTTTTCTTTCTCCGGTGTGACAATTTCAGAAGAGATTCTCTGCCTTTCTTCTCCATTTCATGATATAATAGGAGTATGATTACAATAGTTTTATTAATCCTAGCCTATCTGCTGGGTTCGATTCCGTCTGGTCTCTGGATTGGACAAGTATTCTTTCAAATCAATCTGCGTGAACACGGTTCTGGTAACACTGGAACGACCAATACCTTCCGCATTTTAGGCAAGAAAGCTGGTATGGCAACCTTTGTGATTGACTTTTTCAAAGGAACCCTAGCAACGCTTCTTCCGATTATGTTTCATCTGCAAGGCGTTTCGCCTCTTATCTTTGGACTTTTAGCTGTCATTGGCCATACCTTTCCTATCTTTGCAGGATTTAAGGGAGGCAAGGCTGTCGCAACTAGTGCTGGAGTGATTTTCGGATTTGCTCCTGTCTTCTGTCTCTACCTTGCAGTTGTTTTCTTTGGAACCCTCTATCTTGGTAGTATGATTTCGCTATCTAGTGTCACAGCATCTATCGCGGCTGTCATTGGAGTTCTACTCTTTCCACTTTTTGGTTTTATCCTGAGCAACTATGATCCTCTCTTCATCGCTATTATCCTAGCACTTGCTAGTTTGATTATCATTCGGCATAAGGATAATATCACACGTATCCAGAATAAGACTGAAAATCTTGTCCCTTGGGGATTAAACTTAACCCATCAAAATTCTAAAAAATAAACGCCAGTTTGAACAGAACTGACGTTTTTTTGTATACTTATTTTGATTTGATATAGTTAATACCATCTGCTTTTGGTGCAACTGCTTTTCCAAAGAAGGCTGCCAAGACAAGAATTGTCAAGACATAAGGTGCGATTTGAAGATAAACTGTTGGCACACCTTGTAGGAACGGCAATTGAGAACCGATAACAGCCAAACTTTGTGAAAGTCCAAAGAAAAGACTAGATAGCATAGCTCCGATTGGATTCCATTTCCCAAAGATCATCGCAGCAAGAGCGATAAATCCAGGTCCAACAATAGTTGTCACTGAGAAGTTAACTGAGATGGATTGAGCATAAATCGCTCCGCCAATTCCACCTAGGAAACCTGAAATAATAACTCCAAAATATCTCATCTTGTAGACATTGATTCCCAAGGTATCCGCTGCTTGAGGGTGTTCACCGACAGAGCGAAGACGAAGACCAAATCGAGTCTTGAAGAGGATAAACCAAGCAAGGAATGAGAAGGCAATGGCCAGATAACCAAGTAGACTAGTTGACTTGAAGAAAATATCACCGATAACTGGGATATTTGCCAAGACTGGGAAGTCAAAGCGTCCAAAAGTCTGACTTAGGTTGTCGGTTTGTCCTTTGTTATAAAGAACTTTTACCAAGAAAACAGCCAAGGCAGGCGCCATCAAGTTCAAAACCGTACCGCTGACAACATGGTCTGCACGGAAATGAACCGTCGCTGCCGCGTGGATAATAGAGAATAGACCACCAACCAATCCTGCAACTAGCAAGGATAACCAAGGAGTTGCTGCTCCAAATTGTTCTGCAAATTCAAGGTTAAAGACAACTCCAGAAAAGGCACCCATAACCATAATTCCTTCAAGGCCGACGTTTACGACACCACCACGTTCAGAGAAAACACCACCAATACTTGTAAAGATGAGGGGCGCTGAGTAAATCAGCATAGAAGACACCAAGAGGGTGAGCAAGGTTGTAATAGACATCTTTACTTACCTCCTTTAACTTGTTTTTTCGGTTTGACAAAGCGTTCGATAAGGTAATGAACACTGACAAAGAAGATAATAGACGCTGTTACAATGCTGACAAGCTCAGACGGTACCTGCGCCGCATTCATACCAGGGGCTCCAACTTGGAGAACACCAAATAGGAAGGCTGCAAAGAGAATACCAATTGGTGAGTTGGCCGCAAGCAGACTAACCGCCATACCGTTAAATCCAACAGCTAAAGATGCCCCTTGAACATAGACGTTCTGGAAGGTTCCAAGTCCTTCAACAGCTCCACCAAGACCTGCCAAGGCACCTGAAATAATCATTGAGAGGATAATCGTTCTTTTTGCAGAAATACCAGCATATTCTGAAGCATGTGGATTAAGACCAACCGCACGGATTTCAAAACCAAGGGTTGTTTTCTTGAGCATGAACCAAATAACTGCAACGGCAATGATGGCAAAGAAAATACCAATATTCATCCGCGAATTACCAGTCAACTCAGCCAACCAAGGTGTCTGATAGGTTGCATTAGCCCCAACACGAATGGTCGAATCTGTACTTTGCATAAAGTCTTTAGGGAAGGCATGGATAAAGGCATTCCCTACATACAATACGATGTAGTTCATCATGATGGTTACGATAACCTCTGACGTCCCTAGATAGGCTCTAAGAATACCTGGAATCGCTCCGACAATCCCACCAGCAATCAGGGCAATCACGATAGTTGCTAAAATCATCAAAGGACGTGGCATATCTGGATGAGACAAGGCAAACCAACCACTGAGAATCCAACCTGCCAAAGCCTGACCAGGAAGCCCGACGTTAAAGAAACCTGCGCGACTGGCAACGGCAAAACCCAGACCAATCAAGACCAAAGGCCCCATAGCACGGAAGATTTCTCCAATCCCACGCAGACTACCAAAGGCTGTATAGAACAATTCTTCGTAGCCCCAAATAGCATCATAACCGAAGATCCACATGACAATGGCTCCGAGTAAAATTCCTAGGAATACAGAAATCAAGGGAACCGAAATTTGTTGTAATTTTTTAGACATCACTCTTCTCCTTTCCCAAGTTTCCACCAGCCATCAAGACACCAAGCTCTTGTTTATTGGTTGTTTCTGGTGATACAATACCTTGAATCTTACCATCATGGATAACAGCAATACGGTCTGAGACGTTTAAAATCTCATCCAATTCAAAGCTGACAACAAGGACAGCTTTACCATTATCACGCTCTTCAATCAAGCGTTTGTGGATATATTCAATAGCACCGACATCCAAACCACGAGTTGGCTGGCTGACGATAAGGAGATCAGGATCACGATCAATTTCACGAGCAATAATTGCTTTTTGTTGATTTCCTCCTGAAAGTGCAGCTGCAGGAACAAATTCACTGGCAGCACGAACATCAAACTCTTCCATTAGCTTTTTAGCATAAGAGGTAATATTTGAATAGTTCAAAATTCCATTTTTACTATGTGGTTCTTTATAGTAGGTTTGAAGGGCAATATTTTCAGAAATCATCATTTCCAAAATCAAGCCATCACGGTGACGGTCTTCTGGAACGTGCCCAACACTCAATTCTGTAATCTGACGTGGGGGCAATCCTACAATTGAATCTCCTTTTAGCTCAATGCTACCAGATTCAACCTTGCGAAGACCTGTAATGGCTTGAATCAGTTCAGACTGACCATTTCCATCAATCCCTGCAATACCAACAATCTCTCCAGCACGAACATCCAAGGAAAGATTTTTCACAGCTGGGACACCGCGATTTTCATTGACCACCAAATCTTTGATTGACAAGACCACTTCTTTTGGTTGAGAGGCTTGCTTCTCTGTTTTAAAGGAAACAGAACGACCTACCATCATTTCTGCCAAATCAGCATTGGTAGCCCCTGCAATTTCGACAGTTTCAATTGATTTCCCACGACGGATAACTGTAACGCGGTCAGAAACTGCGCGAATCTCGTCTAACTTGTGGGTGATCAAGATAATTGATTTTCCTTCTTTGACAAGATTTTTCAAAATAGCCATCAACTCATCAATTTCTGATGGAGTCAAGACAGCCGTTGGTTCGTCAAAGATAAGGATATCAGCCCCCCGATAAAGGGTTTTTAAAATTTCTACACGTTGTTGGGCTCCAACTGAGATATCTGCTATCTTGGCAGAAGGGTCAACAGCTAAGCCATAACGTTCAGAAAGAGCCTTGATTTCTTTGCTAGCTCCAGCGATATCTAGCACACCATTTTTAGTCAATTCACTACCTAAAATGATGTTTTCAGCCACTGTGAAGGCTTCTACCAACATAAAGTGCTGGTGAACCATTCCGATTCCCAAGCTAGCCGCTTTAGATGGTGAATCGAGATTGACAACTTGACCGTTGACCACAATTTCACCACTAGTTGGTTCAAGAAGCCCTGCTAACATGTTCATGAGCGTGGACTTACCAGCCCCATTTTCTCCTAAAAGTGCATGAATTTCACCTTTTCGTAGGTGTAGGTTGATTTTGTCGTTGGCAACAAATTCACCAAACACCTTGGTAATATCACGCATCTCAATGACATTTTCGTGTGCCATGTGCTCTTCCTTTCAGAGTCTTATTTTATTTCAATAAAACTTGCTAGTTTCTCTAGTAGCAAGCTTTACTGAGACAAAATGACTTTGCCTCAACTCTTAAAAAAGCGGCCGAGGGCCGCTTCCTAAGAAATGACTTCCATCAATTATTTTTCAGGAACTTTTACGCTTCCATCAAGGATTTTAGCTTTAGCATCTTCAACAGCTTTTTTACCTTCTTCTGAAAGGTTTGTTACTGCCAAGTCAACCCCTTTATCTTTCAATGAGTAAACGATCACTTGACCGCCAGGGAATTCACCTTTTTCTGCTTTGTTAGCAATATCTTTTACAGTTGTACCAACTTGTTTCAAAGTAGATACAAGAACGAAGTTTGATTCTTTACCATCTTTAGAAGTGTACTTACCTTCTGCTACTTGGTCACGGTCAACACCGATAACCCAAACTTTTTCATTTTCAGGACGGCTTTCGTTGAGTGATTTTGCTTCTGCAAAGACACCAGCACCTGTTCCACCTGCTGCTTGATAAACAACGTCTGCACCAGCTGCGTATTGTGCTGCTGCAATTGTTTTACCTTTAGCAGCATCACCAAATGAACCTGCGTAGTCAACTTGTACTTTGATAGATGGATCTACTGACTCAACACCAGCTTTAAATCCAGCTGCAAAACGTGAGATAACTTCAGACTCAATACCACCTACAAAACCAACTTGTTTTGTTTTAGTTGTTTTAGCTGCTGCAACACCCGCAAGGTAAGCAGCTTCGTTATCAGCAAACGTTACGCTAGCAACATTCTTTTGATCTTTAATCACATCATCAATCAAGACATAGTTCAAATCAGAGTGGTCTTTTGCTGCTTCTTCAACCGCATTGTGAAGGGCAAAACCAACACCGAAGATTAGGTTGTAGCTTCCAGCCGCTTGTTGCAAGTTGTTAGCGTAGTCAGCTTCACTTGTTGATTGGAAGTAAGTGAAACCTTTATCTTTTGAAAGATTGTGTTCTTTACCCCAGTCTTGCAAACCTTCCCAAGCTGATTGGTTGAATGATTTGTCATCAACACCACCAGTATCAGTGACGATTGCTGCTTTTGTCTTCACATCAGAAGATGAAGCTGCGTTACGAGAAGAGCGGTTACCACATGCAGCAAGTCCAACTGCTGCCACTGCAACTAGACCAAGGCCTAGCCATTGTTTCTTGTTCATTACTGAACCTCCTAAATAAGATGTGCAACGATGTTGCAAGTATGGATTGGTTGGCCACAAGGACCGTGCCACTCAGAGAGCGACTCAGACTAGTTTAAGTCTGTAAAAGAGTATGGAAGTAACTCCCCGACCGTCATCTCGACCGTCGATTTATCTTTTGCGACTAAGGTCACTTTTAGATCTTGTTCAAAAAATTCAGCCATCACTTGGCGACAAGCACCACATGGCGAGATTGGTTTTTCAGTTTGTCCATAAACAATCAATTCGGAAAACTCTCTTTGGCCTTCGGAAACTGCTTTAAAAATCGCTGTACGCTCTCCGCAGTTGGTCAAAGGATAGCTAGCATTCTCAATATTGACACCTGTATAAGTGCTACCATCTTTTGTCACTAAAACAGCTCCGACTGGAAAATGAGAATAGGGCACATAGGCTTTCTTGCTGGTTTCAATTGCTAGTTCAATCAACTCAGTAGTCGCCATCAGCCAATTCTCCTTTTAAAATGGCTACCCCAGCTGACGTTCCAATACGGGTCGCCCCTGCTTCTACAAATGCAAGAGCATCTGCATAAGAACGAGCTCCGCCGGCAGCCTTGACACCCATTTCTGGTCCAACTGTTTCACGCATTAATCTAACATCTGCTACCGTAGCACCACCAGTTGAAAAGCCAGTTGAAGTTTTTACGAAGTCAGCTCCCGCTTTTTGAGCTAATTGGCAAGCCACAACTTTTTCTTGGTCTGTAAGAAGACAAGCTTCAATAATGACTTTCACTAACTTGTCACCACTTGCTTCTACAACAGCACGGATGTCCGATTCAACCAAATCAAGATTACCTGTTTTGAGAGCTCCAACATTGATCACCATATCAATCTCGTCTGCACCATTTTGGATAGCTTCTTTTGTTTCAAATGCTTTCACAGCTGAAATTGTTGCTCCCAAAGGGAAACCTACTACTGTGCAGATCTTGACATCTGTGCCTTCAAGCCCTTTTTTAGCATGTTCAACCCAGGTCGGATTAACGCAAACACTGGCAAAATCATACTCTCTAGCTTCAGACAGCAAACAATCAATTTGATTTTCTGTCGCATCTTGTTTCAAAAGTGTATGATCGATATATTTATTTAATTTCATATTCGGATTCTCCTGCAGTTTATGAGATTATTTCTATGATTTCTCGTAAACTTTGCACACTATCATTTATTTTAACATATTTTTGAAAATCTGTAACTAGCTGAGGAGAAATTTTTCCATTTGTGTATACTTTTGCAACAATTTCTCCCTTTTGAACGGAATCTCCAACTTTCTTTTCAAAAACAATTCCTGTTTCATAGTCCAAGGCATCAGACTTGACTGCACGGCCTGCCCCCAGTCTCATAGCATAAAGCCCAAATTCCATAGCTGGAAGAGCTGAAATGACACCCGTTTCATGAGCAGGGATTTCCACCACATGGGTAACATTGACAGGACGATAGAGGTCTTCCAAGTCTCCACCTTGGGCTTGGACCATTTCCTCAAACTTAGCCAGCGCTTGACCATTCTCAAGGTGTTGGCGAACTTCTTCCACTGTCTTGTTCACATTAGCCAAACCAAGCATAATTTGAGCCAATTCGCAGATAAAGTGGGTAATATCCTGACGGCCTTGACCTTGTAAAATCTCCAATGCCTCAAGGATTTCAAGGCGATTTCCAATCGCTCGTCCCAAGGGCTGACTCATATCGGTAATGACTGCAACTGTTTTACGGCCTACTGCTTTCCCTAAATCCACCATGGTTTTAGCCAATTCACGCGCCTCATCAACCGTCTTCATGAAGGCACCCTCACCGACAGTCACGTCTAGCAAAATAGCATCAGCCCCTGCCGCAATTTTCTTGCTCATCACCGAACTCGCAATCAAAGGAATCGTGTCAACAGTTGCGGTCACATCACGAAGGGCATAGAGAAGCTTATCCGCTTTGACCAGCTGGTCTGATTGCCCAATGACAGATACACCAATATCCTGAACTTGATGAATGAAATCCTCTTGACTACGTTCTACTTGATAGCCCTTGATTGATTCTAATTTATCAATCGTTCCACCCGTATGGCCGAGACCACGACCACTCATTTTCGCGACTGGAACTCCAAAACTCGCTACTAAAGGAGCTAAAATCAAGGTCACCTTGTCACCAACACCACCCGTAGAATGCTTGTCAACCTTAACCCCATCAATAGCTGATAAATCAAACTCTTGCCCTGTCTGAACCATTTTCATGGTCAAATCAGATATTTCTCGAGTCGTCATTCCTTTGAAATAAACAGCCATAGCAAAGGCAGACATCTGATAATCAGGGACAGTTCCTGACACATAGCCTTCAACTAGCCATTCAATTTCACTCGAAGTCAGTTCTTGACCATCTCGTTTTTTTTGGATTAAATCAACTGCTCTCATTCTTTCACACTTCTAAGGATATAATATCCCTTATCTTTTTTGACGATTTCACAATTGCCAAACACTTCCTCCATCTTTGACTTGGCGCTTGGAGCCCCTTGTTTTTTCTGGATAACGATTGTTAAATCTCCACCAGTTTCCAAGAAATCTTTACTTTTCTCAATGATTTCATGAACCACTTGCTTGCCCGCACGGATAGGAGGATTTGAAATGACATGGTCAAATGTGCCTTCAACTTGTTCATAGATGTTGGACTGGAAAATCGTCGCTTCTACTTTATTTCGTTCAGCATTTTGTCGCGCCAAATCCAAGGCACGATTATTGATATCAACCATGGTCGCCTGAACCCCATAAGCCTTAGCCAAGGATAAGCCCAAAGGCCCATAACCACACCCTACATCAAGGACAGTCTCTCCTTGGTTGACCTCTAGACACTTGAGCAAGAGTTGACTGCCAAAGTCAACCATTTTCTTGCTAAAAACACCCGCATCCGTCAAAAAGGTCATTTTTTCTCCCAATAAGTCCACTCTCAACTCATGAATGTCGTGAGCAGCGTCAGGATTTTCTGCATAATACATTTTACTCATGAAACTATTTTACCATAATTTGACTTAAATTGTAAATCGTTTACAAATTGATAATAAAACGAAAAAGACTGAAGAAAGCTAGTAAGTAAAACATTTTCTTCAATCTCTTTAAACACTTATAAATAATAAGCCATTTAGAACTAGAAATATCATAATTAGGATATAACAAAATGTTTATCATCTATAATTAGGCGCATTCTTATTACTATTGCTTAACCTTCAGATACTTAATTATCAACAAAATTCCCAACAGGATGTTTAGATAAAAGCCCAACTGATACGTTTTTGTCAGGATTTCCCAACTTGTCCAAAGTCGTACCAAATCTTCTAGCGACATGCGGAAGAAATAACCCTCTGTAGCAATCCATAGAACTAAAAAGAAATAACTACCAGCAGCAAGCCATTTCGTCCACCGTTTTTTTAGTAGGCAAGCAATCAAGAGCGAACAGATAAAGATAGCTGTTACAATAGCATGTTCCATCAAAAAAGTAAAACCGTAATAGATTTCCACAAAGCGTCTACCATTATCCGCATTCGCCCCTTTTATAAAAGGTAGTGCAAAACTTAAAATAAAACAGAGTTCCAGTATATAACTTTTTAAGATTTTCATAGTACACCTCCTATAAATTGTGAATCCCAAAGCCCCCTTTATTGGCTTATAAGTCAGGAGAAAGTAGCTCCTACCTCATCAAGAAATTGGTCAACCCTATCTACTTCTATTATACGATATTGGTTTACTATCATCAAGAAACCGCTTTATTTTTTTAGCTTTTTATGGTATGATAAACAAAATATCTAGGGGAAAACAAATGACCAACGAATTTTTACATTTTGAAAAAATCAGCCGCCAGACTTGGCAATCGTTACATCGAAAGACAACACCTCCTTTGACAGAAGAGGAATTAGAATCCATCAAGAGTTTTAATGACCAGATTAGCTTGCAGGATGTTACCGATGTCTATCTCCCCCTAGCCCATCTCATCCAGATTTACAAGCGTACCAAGTATGATTTGGCCTTTTCAAAAGGGATTTTCCTTCAACGTGAAAGCAAATCCCAGCCTTTTATCATTGGGGTTTCTGGGAGTGTTGCCGTTGGAAAATCCACAACCAGTCGCCTACTTCAAATCTTACTGTCCCGTACGCTTACAGATGCTAGGGTTGAGTTGGTAACAACCGATGGCTTTCTCTATCCCAACCAGACCTTGATTGAGCAAGGGATTCTAAATCGTAAGGGATTCCCTGAAAGCTATGATATGGAAGCTCTTCTCAACTTCCTGGATCACATCAAAAATGGACAAGATGTAGATATTCCTGTCTATTCTCATGAAGTCTACGACATCGTACCTGAGGAAAAGCAGAGCGTCAAAGCTGCTGATTTTGTCATTGTTGAGGGAATAAATGTCTTTCAAAATCCACAAAATGAGCGTCTCTACATTACTGACTTCTTTGACTTTTCCATCTATGTTGATGCTGCAGTCGATGACATCGAGAGTTGGTATCTAGACCGTTTCTTGAAAATGCTGAGCCTAGCCCAAAACGACCCTGATAGCTACTATTATCGTTTTACACAAATGCCGATTGGGGAAGTGGAATCCTTTGCCCATCAGGTCTGGACCAGTATCAATCTCACAAATTTACAAAATTATATTGAACCAACTAGAAATCGTGCAGAAGTGATTCTTCATAAAACAAAGAACCATGAAATCGATGAAATTTACTTAAAAAAATAATTTTCCCTTGTCAAAACGTAAGTTTTCAGATATAATGGTATAGTTAGTAAATATGGAGGTAAGAACATTGGCAAACATTAAATCAGCTATCAAACGCGCTGAATTGAACGTTAAACAAAACGAAAAGAACTCAGCTCAAAAATCAGCTATGCGTACTGCTATCAAAGCTTTCGAAGCAAACCCATCTGAAGAACTTTTCCGTGCTGCTAGCTCAGCTATCGATAAAGCAGAAACTAAAGGTTTGATTCACAAAAACAAAGCAAGCCGCGATAAAGCTCGTCTTTCAGCTAAACTTGCTAAATAAGAAACAGTCCATAGAGGCTGTTTTTTTGTCCCCAAATAGGAAAAGGTAGAAAATGAAAATCGCAATTATCGGATATTCTGGTGCTGGTAAGTCAACTCTAGCTGAAAAGCTGTCTCACTGCTACTCCATCCCAAAACTTCACATGGACACACTCCAATTTCAACCCGGTTGGCAAGACAGTGATCGTGAATGGATGTTGACCGAGATGGAAAATTTTCTCACAAAGCATGAAGCTTGGGTCATTGATGGGAATTATTCTTGGTGTTTCTATGAGGAAAGAATGCAGGATGCTGACCAAATCATCTTTCTCAATTTTTCTCGCTGGAATTGTCTGCTACGAGCCTTTAAACGATACCTCACATACCGAGGCAAGGTCAGAGAAAGTATGGCAGCTGGTTGTCAAGAACAATTTAATTGGGAGTTTATCAGATGGATTCTTTGGGACGGACGGAGCAAATCCGCTAAGGAACGCTACAAGTGGATTCAAAAAAACTATCCATATAAAGTGGTCATCCTCAGATCACAAAAAGAGATAGATCAATTTCTAGATAAGAAAAGGAAGTCCTCCAATTCATAAAGAAGGGCTTCCTTTTTAGATATAATTACTCTGCAATCAAGGTTTCTAATCCAACCTTCATCATATCAGTGAAGGTATTTTGACGTTCTTCTGCAGTTGTGTCTTCGTCTGGATTAACCAAGCTATCAGAGATTGTCATAATAGCTAGCGCGTCAACATGGTGTTGGGCTGCCAGATAGTAAAGGGCTGCTGCTTCCATTTCCACAGCCTTGACTCCCCATTTACCAAGTTCGATGTTCTTTTCAAAGTAGTTTGAATAAAAGACATCAGAAGACAAAACGTTCCCAACGTGGGTTGTCATACCGAGTTCTTTGGCGATATGGTAGGCCTTGTCCAGCAAATCAAAGCTAGCGATTTGTGGAAAATCGTACTGTGGCCAGTCATTACGGACGATGTTTGAGTTGGTTGCAGCTGCCTGCGCCAAAACCAATTCACGAACATGGACATCTTCATTCAAAGAACCCGCAGTTCCCACACGGATTAATTTTTTCACACCGTAGTCAACAATCAACTCACGCGCATAAATCGAAATAGATGGCATCCCCATCCCAGTTCCCATGACAGATACACGGTGACCCTTGTAAGTACCAGTGTAACCAAACATGTTACGCACTTCATTAAAACAAACAGCATCTTCAAGGAAGTTCTCCGCAATAAACTTAGCACGAAGAGGATCCCCAGGAAGAAGAATTTTATCAGCAATTTCACCCTGCTGAGCAGCAATATGGATAGACATAATTTATGATACAAAGAGCGACAAGAAAACGACTGAAAATTAGGAATCTGACGAGAAATCCTGATTTCTCAGTCAGATTATCTATTTTCCGAGTTTTCCGCTCGTGTTCAAATTAGAACACTTCACTCTACCTTTCTTTTTTTACATATTTAGGATAGCGACAGAGAACAAAGTAAAAATAGGAAACTGACGACGCATCGCGATGCTAGACAGTTTATCTTTTTTACACAGTTCTCCGCCCGTATTCAGTTCAATGAATACAGTTAACCCATCCTTTCTTTATTCTAAAATTTATAATCAGAAAGATACCAAACCCGTCAAAAAGCAAAGGGAAAATAGGAGTTGGGTGCAGTGAGCGATGCTCGCTAGACCAACTATCTTTTTCCCACTGCTTTTAGGGTGGGTTCAATTCCTTTCTTTCTTAATTTTGATGATATTGAGAAGATTAGACCGGATTCAATTCAAGCCCGAACTCCCCTTCTCTTCTGAGTTTTTAGAAAAGTTTTCCGCTCGTGTTCAAATTAGAACACCTCACTCTACCTTTCTTTTTTATATATTTCTATTATATACTTTTATATTTTATAGCTAGGAAAAATCGGATTCAATCAAGACTCCAATAAGCCTACTTCATTTTTATTTAAAACAATTATTAATAAATTGAGACTATTTTTTAATCTTTTTAGTTAGAAGAAATGGGCGTTCCCTATCTTATTACTCTATTCTTCGACATCTTACACAGTATGCTCCCCAAAGGAAAGCGGTCTAATACTTTTGCAAAGTCATAAGCTAGGAAAGCTATTATTAAGAGATAAGGAAGAGAATCTAAACCTATCCCCGTGAAGCCTATTACTAATCCAGTTGCAGACAAGGGAGCCCTCAAGGTCACAGACAAAAAGCAAACGGATCCCAAAAGCAAAGTGGTTGGCTGGCTTTCCACACCTAGAATCATGCCAAGGAGGGCAGCTCCAGCTATCCCCAAGGCAAAAGATGGAGTAAGTGTACCGCCATAGGCCCCTGCCCATAGAGTAATAAGAACGACCAATGCTTTTAGGATAAACAAGAGGAGTACCGTTTTGCCACTACTACCATTCAATACTTCTTGAGCCATCATCCGTCCATTTCCAAGTAGATGTGGAAAATAACTTGCCAAACCAACAAGAAAAAGAAAAGCTGAGGGCAATGTGAGAAGTATGCGTTTATCTTTTATCCTTTTTGAAGACGCTTCTTTACTTAAGCGACCAAAAAGCCAAGCTAGTGGGGTTAAGAAAAGAAGTAATAAGGGAATAATCCACATTTCCTTTAAGGACCATGTGATGGCTAGAATCTGGTAGAGAGCCTGATCTGAAATAACCAAGCCTGCTATATAAGTTGAAACATAGGTAGTCAAACCGACTAAGACAAATCGTTTAATAGATAGAGCAATTCCTAGGGTTTCAAAAACAAAGAAGACACTTGTTAATGGAACCTGATAAACAGCCGCTAAACCAGCACCAGCACCACAAGCAAGGAGAAAGATACGATCCTTCATAGACAGTATACATATTTTCCCAACTGGTCCTGCAAATAGAGTTCCAATTTCTCGTGGTGCAGCTTCTTTGCCAATAGGTGCTCCCCCTCCAACTGCAATGATCTGCCAAATTGAATGAAATAGCTGTTTTTGAAAATGAAGCTTGTATTGTGCAGTCTCATCCTTCATCTGAGCTTTTATGGAATAAATCTTCGACCCTTTTTGCAAGAAATACCAGACCAAGGATGAGCCAAGACCCACGATTATTAAACTTAATCCTATCCGTGACGAGGAAACACCATCTGTCAAAAATCCAGTATGTTTCTCTGACTGACCAAAAGCTAGACTCTCTACAATCTCTAAAAGATAATGGAGAACTATACCAGATAAACCCGAAACTATTCCTTGCAGAATTACTGCTAGGAATAATCTAAAATTATAAGGAATCTTTCGAAAAATACTCCTCAATTCTATTAACATGATTACAATTCTGCAATAATCGCTTTAAGCAAGCCCTTGAAGTCATCTTTAACACGTTCGGTTACTTCTACAACTTCTTCGTGGTTGAGTTCTTCTTGGAAACCAGCTGCAAAGTTAGTAATACATGAAATACCGAGAACTTTCAAGCCTGAGTGGGCTGCCACAATCACTTCAGGAACCGTAGACATACCGACTGCATCAGCTCCCAGTGTCTTATAAGCACGGATTTCTGCTGGTGTTTCATAAGTTGGACCAGTAACACCGATATAGACACCTTCATCAAGCTTGATACCAAGTTTTTTAGCCACTTCATGGGCAGTAGCACGGTATTCTGGTGTGTAGGCTTTAGACATATCTGGGAAACGTGGACCAAAATCATCCAAGTTTTCACCCATCAATGGGTTCTGCCCCGTCATATTGATATGGTCTGAGATAGCCATCAAGGTACCAGGACCAAATCCAATACCTCCAGCTGCATTGGTTACAATGACACCTTCACATCCAAGAACTTTCATGACACGAACTGGGAAAGTCACGACTTCAAGAGGATTGCCTTCGTAGAAATGGAAGCGACCTTGAAGAGCCAAGACTTTTCGACCTGCAAGGTCACCATATACCAATTTACCAGCGTGACCAACTACTGTAGAGCGGCCCCAGTTGGGAATATCTGCATAGTCTACTACAACTGGATTTTTGATTTCTTCTGCCAATTCTCCAAGTCCTGATCCAAGGATTAGACCGAACTCAGGTGCTTGGATTCCCTTGTCTTTCAGGAAGGCAGCTGTTTCATTGATCTTATCTAAAAATGTCATTGTGTGTCTCCTTTATTAGTTTTTTAGCATTTGACCGATTTTGTCAAAAGTTTTAGCATTACGAATGGTGATTTGGCGGTAGAAAGGCATCTTGAGTAAGTATTTGTGATAGGCTGTTTCGTAGTATGATTCTTCAGAGAATTTCCCCCAGAAAATCCCAAGTCTTCCAAAATGAACGACTTCATCTTCCAGTTCCAAACTTTCAACTGTCTCAATGACTTGAGCCACATCCAAGCCCTCCGTGTAAAAGAGGACATCCTTTCGTGCCAAATCTTTGGTCCACCAATCTGGCAGATTCTTCAGCTCTTCTTCATAATCTTCCTGACTCAGCAAAGAAAAACTCTGAATAAATGGATAATGGACTGCAAAGAAAGCCTCTAACTTTTCAACCAATTGGGCTTTGGGAGCTGTCGAAGTAAAGAAAATATTGCCACTGTTGATGTAGGTTTCAACTTTTTCCAGTCCCAACTCTGTCAGTTCTTGCCGAAGCTCCGCCATGACAACTTTATTTTTCCCACCGACATTAATGCCCCGAACAAGTAAAGCATATCGCGTCATCTTATACCAATTTATCTAAGAAACTTTCCCCAATCATGGCAGTTTCAACACCAAAGTTATCCGCAACTGTCGCTGAGATATCTGCAAAATGTCCGATAGGAATGACACCATTTCCTTTAAAGGCAGGGCTGTAGGCCAATAATGGAATATATTCACGAGTGTGGTCTGTTCCTGCATACGTTGGGTCATTTCCATGGTCCGCAGTAATCAAGAGAAGGTCGTTCTCTCTCATGGCTGCGATAATTTCAGGCAAGCGCTCATCAAACTCATGCAAGCAATCACGGTAACCGTGAGCATTGCGGCGGTGGCCGTAAAGGGCATCAAAGTCCACCAAGTTTGTGAATGAGAATCCTTTTTCAAACTCAGCAAGACCCATGGTCTTCAATAGTGTATCAATTCCGTGGCTGTTTGACTTGTTGTGACCCATATCATGGTTGATACCCGCACCGTTAAAGATATCATTGATTTTACCAACAGCATAAGTATCGATACCTGCTTCATTGAGTTTATCCAAAACAGTTGGTGCAAATGGAGATACGGCCAAGTCACGACGGTTTGCTGTACGAGTAAAGTTACCTGGCTCACCAACATATGGACGAGCAATGATGCGACCTAGAAGGGCTGGGCGCTCAAGGGTAATCGAACGAGCGTATTCACAGATACGATACAATTCATCCAGAGGAATGATGTCTTCGTGGGCAGCAATTTGCAAAACAGGGTCAGCTGAAGTATAGATAATCAACTCCCCAGTTTCCATCTGGCGTGGTCCAAAGTCATCGATAACGGCTGTACCTGAGTAAGGTTTGTTAGCTTCACGAATGACCTTGCGTCCTGAGAATTCTTCAATTTTTGTCAAGATTTCTTCTGGGAATCCATTCCAGAAAGTATCGAAAGGTTCTGTAATGTTAAGGCCCATGATTTCCCAGTGTCCAGTCATGGTATCCTTACCAAGAGATACTTCTTCCAATTTTGTTGCATATCCTGTTGGATTGCTTTCAGCTGGAACAGTCTTAAGAGGAGTTTCTCGAGGAATATTTCCAAGACCAATTTTAGCCATGTTTGGGACATTCAAACCAACTGCTTTTGAAATGTGTCCTAATGTGTCAGAAGCTCCATCTGGAACCCCTGCATTGACAAAGTTATTAGCATCTGGTGCAGCACCGATTCCTACAGAATCTAATACCACCAAGTGAATACGATTAAATTTTGACATAGTGTATCTCCTTATTATTTTAGTTATCTTGCTTTTGTTGAAGTTAAAATCTGAACCCCGTCTCGTCCAGCAACGATGACCTTATCCACCATTTGGTTGAATAAGCCGTGCTCCACGACGCCAACCACATGGTCCAATTCTTGTCCGAAAGCAATTGGATCTTCAATGACATCCAAAGCAAGGTCAATGATAAAATTCTGCATATCGGTCACAAAACGTTGGCCGTCTTTTTCACGGAAACTTGGTTTGTAGCCAGCTCGCTCAAAACGACGAAAGACCTGTTCTGCGCCATACTGAACCACTTCTACTGGCAATTTAAAAGCACCTAGTTTGTCTACTAGCTTGCTTTCATCCACCACCCAAATGTATTCTTTTGAAGGCGTTGCGACAACTTTCTCCATCAGAAGGGCACCACCACCGCCTTTGATTCCATTAAACTGACCATCCACTTCATCCGCCCCGTCGACTGTCACATCGACAAAGTCTACTTGGTCAATAGACTTGAGCGGGATATTAAGACCTTCAGCCTGTTTACTGGTCACACTAGAAGTCGTTACAGCTGTAATCTGCAAGCCTTCTTCCTTGATACGACGACCGATTTCTTCTACGAAATAATAGGCAGTAGACCCCGTTCCCAGTCCGACAACCATGCCATCATTGACAAATTCAGCAGCCTTGATACCTGCCATTTTCTTCAGATTTTCCACTCAAACACCTCCATTAAAGAGCTAACTTTATTATAACATGTATCACTTTTTATTTCATGGATACACTGAAAAAAACCGAACATTTTTATCTATGATTTCTAATTTTCTTTCTCCATGCTTGTATACAGATCAAAAATTCCCAAATCTAGATTTCGAAAGCTCTTTAAAAATTAAAGTTGATTTTTTATCATAAAGATGATTAAATAGGTAAGTACAGAAAAGGAGAAATAAGATGAACCCATTAGATTTGTTTAATCAAGTAAAAGAACTAATCGAGACAAAAGATTTTGAAGCTGCAAAAACATTTGTTGCAGAAAATCAAGAACAGCTTGGAGAATACTTCTCCCAAGCTCAGCAGTTGATTTCTGGTTCAGAAGGTCTAGATGGCCTCGTTGGAAAGATTAAAGGATTTTTCTAAAAGATATAAAGGCGCCTGAAACGATCAGGTGCCTTTTTGAGATATTTTTTTTATTATTTTGGGCAGATAAGAGCTGATTTCCGTCGGCAAGACCACATAATGTTCTTGAGCTAGTTCTTGGGCTATGGCTGAATGAAGATGGGTTGCTACTGCCACACGTTCGTAGAGACTGGCCTGTCGGAATTGGCCTGCAAATCCTGCAATCATTCCAGCAAGAGTATCTCCCATTCCCCCAGTCGCCTGATAGGGACCGCCAACCTGTAACTGGTAATAATCAGATTGGCCAGCTTGCCAAATACGAGTAGCTGGACCTTTTTCTACCAAAATTGTTCCTTGAGGGAAAGAAGTCAGGGCACTAGCTGTTGTATCTTCGTTTTGCTTTTTAATCGTAATTCCAGACAGCTTTTCCCATTCTTTTTGGTGAGGAGTTAAGATAAGCTGGTTAGATGGAAACGACAAACTTGTCCTAGCAAGGATGGTTAAGGCCCCTCCGTCTACAATCAAAATCTGATTCTTTTTTAAGCTAGCAAAGACCTGTTTGACTAGATCTTCTCCAAAAGCATCGTCTCGTAAACCAGGTCCCAGCAAAACAACTTCTGCCTTCTCCAATTGCTCTTTTAACAATTGCTGGTCTTGAAGAGAAAAGGCCATAGCCTCAGGTAAATGACTGTGCAAAGCCGAGATATTTTCCCTATCTGTTCCAACAGACACCAAACCAGCTCCACTTTTAACAGCTGCCAAAGTAGCCATGATGATAGCACCACCATAAGGATAAGTCCCACCCAGCAACAGCAAACAACCATAGTCTCCTTTATGACTGGTACGAGAACGTTCAATAATGACTTTTTCTAGTAAGGTTTGATCAATCACTTTCATCTTTTTTCCTCTCGCATTTATTATACAACAAAAAGGAGGCGCATACCTCCTTTTATAAACTTATTTCTAAAATTTAATATTCATTTCTGCCATTTTAGATATAGCTATAGAAAATACACTTTCCTCAGAAAATTTTTCTCTTATTTTCTATCCAATGTCCGGAGTGCTGCTTGATAAGTTTGCTCCATCAGCATAGTAATGGTCATAGGACCTACACCTCCAGGAACTGGCGTAATATGGCTAGCAAGTGGGGCAACTGCCTCATAATCAACATCCCCACAGAGCTTACCATTTTCATCGCGGTTCATCCCGACATCGATGACAACCGCACCAGGTTTTACAAAGTCAGCAGTCACAAACTTAGCACGACCGATTGCAACAACCAGAATATCTGCTTTAGCAGCCACCTTGGCAAGATTATGAGTCCGTGAGTGGGTCAAAGTCACTGTCGCATTCTTTGCCAAAAGAAGCTGGGCCATAGGTTTTCCAACGATATTGGAACGACCAATGACGACCGCATTTTTACCTTCCAAGTCAATCCCATATTCATGAAACATTTCCATAATTCCTGCAGGTGTAGAAGGAATCATGACTGGATGACCAGACCAGAGACGTCCCATGTTTAGGGGATGGAAACCATCCACATCCTTTTCTGGATCAATGGCCAATAGAACCGCCTCTTCATCAATATGTTTTGGTAATGGTAACTGGACCAAAATTCCATGCCAAGCTGGATCTTGATTGTATTTGGCAATCAAGTCTAACAATTCCTCTTGAGTAATGGTATCTGGAACTCGCACAACTTCACTACGGAAACCAGCCGCAAGGGCTGACCTCTCCTTGTTACGAACATAGACTTGGCTTGCTGGATTATCCCCAACCAAAATCACTACCAAACCAGGTACTAAACCTGTCTCTTCCTTTAATTTTTCAGTCTTTTCAGCCAACTGTCCTTGTAACTTAGCTGCCAGAGCCTTCCCATCAATAATCTGTGTCATATCACTTCTCTTTTCTTTCAAATATCTTCCATTATACCAAAAACTGCTAATCCCCTCTAACACTTCTTTCCTAGGCTATCTTATAGTTTCAAACTATAAGAAAAAGCTCGGTTCGAGCTTTTCATTAATCTATATTTTATATGTAAAGTTGGCTACAAATAGCTAAACAAAGCTAACTTATAAAACCTTACTCAAGAAGTCTTTAGTCCGTTGTTCTTGAGTTTGTTCAAAAATCTGTTCAGGTGTTCCGTCTTCAACAACCACACCGTCTGCCATAAAGATGACACGGTCTGCCACCTCACGAGCAAATCCCATCTCATGTGTTACGATAACCATGGTCATTCCTGACTTGGCTAGGTCTTGCATAACAGCCAACACTTCACCTACCATTTCAGGGTCCAGGGCTGAAGTTGGCTCGTCAAAGAGCAAAACATCTGGTTCCATAGCTAAGCCACGCGCAATAGCAATCCGCTGTTGCTGGCCACCTGACAAACTCTGTGGATAAGCAGTTGCCTTATCTGGTAAGCCAACTTTTTCCAAAAGCTCCTTAGCTCTCTTCTCTGCAACTTCCTTACTTTCACCTTTGGTCTTGATAGGAGACAAGGTAATATTTTCCATCACAGTCATATTAGGAAAGAGATTAAATTGTTGGAAAACCATGCCCATCTTCTCACGCATGGCAAACAGGTCATTCTTCTTGTCCGTAATATCAACTCCCTCAAAGATAACCTTCCCTTTTGTTGCTTCTTCCAACAAATTCATAGAACGAAGCAAGGTAGATTTTCCGCTTCCTGAAGGACCAATGATAACGACAACTTCTCCTCTTTTAATCTCGAGGTTGATGCCCTTCAATACTTCATTCTTTCCAAAAGATTTATGTAAATTTTCAATTTTTATCAAGGTCTCTGTCATTATTTTTTATCTCCTTGTTCCATTCGTTTTTCAAAAGCTTTCAAGGCTACTGTCAAAATAGAGGTCATAATCAAGTAGTAAAAGGCTGCAAATAAAAGTGGTGTTAAAGGTAGATAGGTTGTTGTAGAAACTGTTGTAGCTCCATTCCACAACTCCATAACACCGATAGCTGATAAGAGGGAACTATCCTTGATAATAGTGATAAATTCGTTCCCCAATGCTGGCAAAATATTTTTGATAGCTTGTGGCAAAATCACATAGCGCATCGCATTTTTAGGACGAATCCCTAAAGAATAGGCCGCCTCTAACTGCCCCTTAGGAACCGCATTAATCCCAGCCCGAACAGTCTCAGAAACATAAGCACCACTGTTCATAGAAATAATCAAAATCCCTGGAATCAGACGAGAAAGGTCAACACCTAAAATCCCAACCTGAATAGTCGGAGCATTGATATGCATAAGAGCAAAGGCAATCATAATCTGAACCATCATTGGCGTCCCGCGGAAAATCCAAACGTACAAGTTGGCTAGCCAAACAAGCGGTTTAAACTTTGAACGTTGCCCAAAAGCCAAGACAACACCCAAAATAGTTCCCAAAAAGACAACACAGATAGAAATGAGAACCGTCACAACAGCCCCATAGTTAAAATAAGGTAAATACTTAGGTAAAAAAGAAAAATTCATAGTCACACTGCTTTCTAAAATAGAATACTGTATGATTATAACATCAATTGAATTAAAATTCAAATCTTTTGTCTAATTTATTCAAAAAAACTTTAAGCTAGTAGAATTAGCGAGAAATCTTAGTTTTTTCTAGGCAAGTTGGCCTCCTTTATGGTAAAATAGTAACGATAAGAAATGAAGGAGAATCAAAATGGAATCACATTTGGTTAGAATCATCAACCGCCTTGAAGCAATGGCAAAAGACGGCGGAAATTTAAAACGTAATTTTGAACGCGAAGGAGTTGTTGTTGCAGAAGTTGCATACAGTCACGACGAAGAAAACGGCTCAATCTTTACCCTTCGTGATGTCGAAGCTCGCGAAACTTATACGTTTGATAGCATTGACTTGATTGCAATGGAAATTTACGAACTTCTTTACTAATACAAAACAAGCTGGGATTACACCCTGCATGTCTAACCAAAATCCTTTTTGTCTCACAAATAGGATTTTTTTATAGTCCAAATCCACAAAGTTCTTCATTGTAACAACTTCTCAAAGCTGCAATCTTTTTACTTGCTTTACACCCCAATCCTGTTATAATGAGAGTATAGAAATTTGACTATTTTTGACCATTAAACAGGTCAGGCTAAATAAAGAAATGAGGTAGATGTATGCTTTGTCAAAACTGTAAAATCAATGACTCAACGATTCATCTTTATACCAATCTCAATGGAAAGCAAAAACAAATTGACCTCTGTCAAAACTGCTATAAGATTATCAAGACAGATCCTAACAATAGCCTCTTTAAAGGTATTACGGATCTGAACAATCGTGACTTTGATCCCTTTGGTGATTTCTTCAATGACCTAAACAATTTCAGGCCTTCTAACAATACTCCTCCGACTCCCCCAACCCAATCAGGTGGAGGTTACGGTGGAAATGGCGGTTATGGTTCCCAAAATCGTGGACCTGCTCAAACTCCTCCACCAAGCCAAGAAAAAGGCCTACTGGAAGAATTTGGTATCAACGTAACTGAAATTGCCCGTCGTGGAGATATTGTCCCCGTTATTGGGCGCGACGATGAGATTATCCGTGTCATAGAAATTCTCAATCGCAGAACCAAGAATAATCCTGTTCTTATCGGTGAACCAGGTGTCGGAAAAACTGCCGTTGTCGAAGGTCTAGCTCAGAAAATAGTTGATGGAGATGTTCCCCATAAACTACAAGGAAAACAAGTCATCCGTCTGGATGTGGTTAGCTTAGTTCAAGGAACGGGTATCCGTGGACAATTTGAAGAACGCATGCAAAAACTCATGGAAGAAATTCGCAAACGTGAGGACATCATCCTCTTTATCGATGAAATCCATGAAATTGTCGGTGCTGGTTCTGCGGGCGATGGCAATATGGATGCAGGAAATATCCTCAAGCCCGCCCTTGCTCGTGGAGAGCTGCAATTGGTCGGTGCTACTACCCTCAATGAATACCGTATCATTGAAAAAGATGCAGCCCTAGAGCGTCGTATGCAACCTGTTAAAGTGGATGAACCAACAGTGGAGGAAACAATTACTATCCTCAAAGGCATTCAAAAGAAATACGAAGACTACCACCACGTTCAGTATACCGATGCTGCAATTGAAGCAGCTGCAACTCTGTCCAATCGCTACATCCAAGATCGCTTCTTGCCTGACAAGGCCATTGACCTCCTAGATGAAGCTGGTTCTAAGATGAACTTGACCTTGAATTTTGTGGATCCTAAAGTAATCGATCAGCGCTTGATTGAGGCTGAAAATCTTAAATCTCAAGCTACACGAGAAGAAGATTTTGAGAAGGCCGCCTACTTCCGTGACCAGATTGCCAAGTATAAGGAAATGCAAAAGAAAAAGGTCACAGACCAAGATACTCCTATCATTAGTGAGAAAACCATTGAGCACATTATCGAGCAGAAAACCAATATTCCTGTTGGTGATTTAAAAGAGAAAGAACAATCTCAACTCATCCATCTAGCCGAAGACCTCAAGTCTCATGTTATTGGACAAGATGATGCTGTCGATAAGATTGCCAAGGCTATTCGCCGTAATCGTGTCGGTCTCGGTACCCCTAACCGCCCAATCGGAAGTTTCCTTTTCGTTGGGCCAACTGGAGTCGGTAAGACAGAACTTTCCAAACAATTAGCTATCGAACTCTTTGGTTCTGCTGACAGTATGATTCGCTTTGATATGAGTGAATATATGGAAAAACACAGTGTGGCGAAATTAGTCGGTGCCCCTCCAGGTTATGTTGGCTACGATGAGGCTGGGCAATTAACTGAAAAAGTTCGTCGCAATCCATATTCTCTTATCCTCTTGGATGAAGTAGAGAAAGCCCATCCAGATGTCATGCATATGTTCCTTCAAGTCTTGGACGATGGTCGTTTAACAGATGGACAAGGACGTACCGTTAGCTTCAAGGACGCCATCATCATCATGACTTCAAATGCAGGTACAGGTAAGGCAGAAGCTAGCGTTGGATTTGGTGCTGCTAGAGAAGGACGTACCAACTCTGTTCTTGGTGAACTCGGTAACTTCTTTAGCCCAGAGTTTATGAACCGTTTTGATGGTATTATCGAATTTAAGGCTCTCAGCAAAGATAACCTCCTTCAGATTGTCGAGCTTATGCTTGCAAATGTTAACAAACGTCTTTCTAGCAACAACATTCATTTGGATGTAACCGACAAGGTCAAGGAAAAATTGGTTGACCTTGGTTATGATCCAAAAATGGGAGCACGCCCACTTCGTCGTACTATTCAAGACTATATTGAGGACGCAATCACTGACTACTACCTTGAAAATCCAAGCGAAAAAGACCTCAAGGCAGTGATGACCAGCAAGGGTAACATTCAAATCAAATCTGCCAAAAAAGCTGAAGTAAAGACTTCTGAAAAAGAAGTATAAATCCTATAGAAAAGGAGTAGAAAATGAAAATTTTCTGCTCCTTTTTACTAAAATAACTATAAATTCTTGACAGCTAGGCCTTTGTCCATTAAGATAATAATAAAGATAATAGATAATGAGGAAAATGCAATGGCAAACCCAACTTTCGGAGAAAAAAAAGCGAATACAGACTATGTTTCACGCTATGGCGTATATGCAGTTATACCTGATGCTGAACAAAAACAAATTGTTCTTGTTCAAGCACCCAATGGCGCTTGGTTCCTACCAGGTGGCGAAATTGAAGCTGGTGAGAACCATCAGGAAGCCCTAAAACGTGAATTGATTGAAGAGCTTGGCTTCACAGCTGAAATTGGTGCCTATTACGGACAAGCTGACGAATATTTCTACTCTCGTCATCGTGACACCTACTACTACAATCCTGCCTACCTCTATGAAGCAACTTCTTTCAAAGAAGTGCAAAAGCCACTAGAAGACTTTAATCATATTGCCTGGTTCCCTATTGATGAAGCTATTGAAAATCTCAAACGTGGTAGCCATAAATGGGCAATCCAATCATGGAAAAAACAGCATAAGATTGACTAAATCCAGCCACTTTATTCAAAAAGTGCTATAATAGAATTAGAAAATCGGAGGAAATGTTATGAAGCTAATCAATACGACAAACTCACACTCGCAACTTGTTAAAAGCCAGCTAGAAAGTACAGACGCAACCCTTGTTGAGGTCTATTCTGCAGGGAATACCGATGTTATTTTTACCCAAGCTCCGCTTCACTATGAAATCCTCATCTCAAACAAACACCGCGCTATTCGAGAACCTGAAATCGAAGCTATTCAAGAATTTTTCTTGAAACGTAAAATTGATAAGGACTCTATTGATGAGGCCAATATCAAAACCCTCTATTCAGAAAAATTAATTGGAATTTCGATTCCAACCAAATAAAATCTTGGAGAGATTAGAAAGTGCTTTGAACCTTATGGAACAAAATTAGGTTTATTTAGCTTTTTAAATCATCTCCAATTTTTTATCTATAAAATCTTGTCATACAAGATTTTGTAGATAATTAAGGAGACAAACATGGGAGACATCATATATAGAGAGGCAAGAATTGAAGAAAGCGAAAAAATTGGAAAATTATTAGCCAATTCCTTTCTTGACTATCCCTTTTTAACGATTATAACTGATGATTTGAAGAAACCTGACTCCTATCCTGCTTTTGTAGAAACGTTGCAAATTCTGCTTACTAGAGTCTATATTAAGAAGGGAAACTGTTTAATTGCGGAACAGGATAGAGACTTACTTGCAGTCGCCCTTTTGCAACAAAAAGATTTCTGTATACTATCCTATCTACGAAATGGAGGAACAAACATTTTTCGCTACATTCGACCACAAAATCTCCTTAAATACTTTGACTTTGTAAAACGTTCCAAAAAGCATTTAGAAAAATCTGGAGAGTTTGATTGGTATTTGATGGCCTTAGCTGTCAATATAGAAAGTAAGGGGCAGGGAATAGGCAGTACTTTTCTGACACAAGGGATTGAACCTTATGTCAAATCAAAAGGCTGTAAACACTTGGGACTCATAACTAGTACAGCTAGAAATGTCTCATTCTACGAAAAAAACGATTATGTATTACTGGACTTTATGGATCTAGAATACGGATCAAAATCAATTGGTAACTGGGCATTTTTAAAAACAATAAATAAATAAAAAAGATTTGGTGCTGCTTACTACAGAACCAAATCTTTTTTATTATGTTAGAAACGAATCGTCTCACGTGTTTTTTCGTATGAAGTGACAAAACGGTTGGTTACACCTGGTTCTGCAACTTCCAAAGCTTGCGAAATCTTATCAAATGAAGCATGATAATCAAATTCTTTTTCAAAAATTTCTAATGATTCATTAAAGGCTTCTTGAATTCGTTCATCAAATGAGCGGTAACGGTTCGAATACTGTAGCAATTGTTCTGTCAACGTTGCATATTGAACAATATTATAGGTTTCTTCTTCAAGTGCTTCTATATCATTTGTTGCAATTTCAAGCATCCGGTTCACAGCTTCTATATTGACCCGAGCTTCTTCTAGTTCAGCCATCAACTCTTCAGTATGGTTACTTGCTGTAAAGAACAACTGTAAGAAATTCTGAGGAATACCTGGAAGATTGCGTTTTTCCATATATCTCTTAATTGTGTGAAGACGATTAACATAAACATTTGCCTTCTGGCGAGCATTGATATCATCTTTTTCAATCTGAGCAAGACGTTGACTAACCGCAACTTGTTCATCTTCAATTTCCTTCAAAGTCGCTTGTAAGTTTTCCAAACGATCTTCAAGGAATGAATAAGGTTCAGAATGTTCCTCTTGTTCAGAAGTTAGTTCCAATACAGATTCTTCTAAAGATTCTAACTCAGCTTGTAATCTATGAACATGACTAACATCTGTTTCAGATAGTAGGTAATTGTTACTCAATCGTTGAATATCTTCCACTAAAACAGCATTACTATCTTTCATGTGTTTCAAATATGTAGGAAGGGTTGTAACTAAGCCTTCTACTACTTTTTGAGCAGCGATTTCTCGTGTAAAGATATCATAGAGTGCATTGATTTCTTCTTGAACTTGAGTATTTTCATACTCAGCATTATCCAACTCTAATTGTGCAATATTTTCGTGGTTTTTCTTCAAAGATTCATAAAGCAATTGGAAGCGAGATTCAATATCCGTTTCAGCAAAATGATAGTTAGCATCTAAAAGCTTACGGTAACCATCCTCCAAATCTTCCAATTGATCAGGTAGCTCTTTAGATAATGTTTTTACAATCGCTGGCAGGCGGTCAACAATGTGACTCAAAGCCAAGATATGATTTTCAGCATTATCCAAAATCACAGCAGCTTCTACTGGGTCACCTGAAGTGTTCAAAGTAACAAACTGAGAAAACTCTGATTGGATATTTTCCAATTGTTTTTCGATTTCAGATAAACCTTGGCCATATTCTTCAGAATGATCAGCCACTCGGTGTTGCAACTCTTCAAACAAGTCCAAGGTATGAAGAACACGACCGCTGTTTTTAGATTCTTGTTTCTCCAAATCTGCCAAGGCATTGCGAATTGCCGCAATATCTTCTTCAATCAAGGTAATTTGGCTCTCGATTTGGTCAATTTGATGACTAGCCTTAAAAAAACGGAATGAATTGTTATAACCTTCTGCCTCGAAAAGATTATTTTCGATATCGGCAAAAGAGTTAAGAGATAGGTCAACCCATTTTTGGTTCCATTCACGGAAAGTCACTTGACTTTGTCCAATCAAGTGCATATTTTTTACAGCTTCAACTTCATCATTAACTGGAAGATTGTACAGCTCTTCTTTTTTCTCTTCTAAAATTGCTAATTTACTTTCATTGCGTTTCCGTACATAAATTGCTATAGCATATGAAATCAGCAATATAATTGCAATTGCAATTATAAGATATACTACTAGACTACCAGACATATTAAACTCCTTTTTAACTTGAAACAATCGTAATGATTATATCATATTTTTTAGACCAAGGGAACTACTTCTCCCGATTTTTTAGACATCAAGTGTACTATAGACGGCATTTTCTTCGATAAATTCACGACGAGGCTCTACTCGATCCCCCATCAACATATCAAAGATTTTATCTGCCTCAGCTGCGTCATCTACAGAAACTCTGGCCATCAAGCGATGCTCGGGATCCATTGTTGTTTCCCATAACTGATGATCGTCCATTTCACCCAGACCTTTATACCTCTGAATAGTTGGTTTGGTACGACCTTCACTGTGGCGGGCTAAGGCTTCTTGGAGTTTAATTTCTTGGTCTGCTCCTGGCTGGATATATTCTTTAATCTCGCTTCCAACCTTGACACCATAAATTGGAGGTTGGGCGATATAAACATAACCAGCTTCTAGAATTGGTTTCATATAACGATAAATCAAGGTTAAAAGAAGGGTACGAATATGAGCACCATCGACATCGGCATCGGTCATCAAAACGAGTTTTTGGTAACGAGCTTTTGAAACATCAAATTCTGCACCAAATCCTGTTCCCATCGCTGTGAAAAGACTACGAATTTCTTCGTTAGCAAGAATCTTATCCATACTTGCCTTTTCAACGTTCAAAATCTTACCGCGGATTGGAAGAATTGCCTGAAATTCACGGTTACGACCAGATTTTGCTGATCCACCAGCTGAGTCTCCTTCGACGATGAAGAGTTCTGTTTCTGCAGGATTGTTAGAAGAACAGTCTGCTAGTTTCCCTGGAAGGTTAGAAATTTCCAAACCAGATTTTTTACGAGTGACTTCACGCGCACGCTTGGCAGCCACGCGAGCCTTAGCAGCCAGAATTCCTTTTTCTACAATGCGTTTTGCAATTTGAGGATTTTCCATAAGGAAATCAGAAAAGGCATCACTGAAGAGGCGATTGGTAATCTTGACCACTTCGCTATTTCCCAATTTGGTCTTGGTTTGTCCTTCAAACTGTGGATTTGGGTGTTTAACTGAGATAACAGCAGTTAATCCTTCACGAACATCTTCCCCTGTTAGGTTGTCTTCATTGTCTTTCAGTAACTTATTTTTACGAGCATAATCGTTGATAACACGTGTCAAGGCTGTACGGAAACCTTGTTCATGCGTTCCACCTTCATGGGTATGAATATTATTGGCGAAACTCATGACATTTTCATGGTAACCCGTTGTGTACTGCATGGCTACTTCAACCGTGATATCATCCATTTCACCATCTGTGTAAATTGGTGTATCAAAGATAACATCCTTGTTCTCGTTGATATATTCAACGTAGCTAGCAATCCCACCTTCATAGTGGTAATGCTTAGTTTGTTCTAGCTCCTCACGCTTATCTGTGATGGAGATTTGAAGACCACGATTTAGAAAGGCCAACTCTTGAATCCGTTTATTTAATTTATCAAAATCAAAGGTTGTTGTTTCAGTGAAAATTTCTGGATCCGGTGTAAAGTGAACTGTTGTTCCCGTTTTATTCGTATCTCCAACTACTTCAAGATCTGCGACAACATGACCACGACGGTATTCTTGGTAATGAATCTTACCATTTTTGTAGACATGAACGTCTAATTGAGTTGAAAGGGCGTTAACAACTGAGGACCCTACTCCGTGAAGACCACCTGAGACCTTATATCCGCCACCGCCAAACTTTCCTCCAGCGTGAAGAACAGTAAAGACAGTCTCAACGGCAGGTCGACCTGTTTTTTCCTGAATATCGACTGGAATACCACGTCCATCATCAACAACTGTAATCGAATCATCTGGCTCAATAAAGACTTGAATATGGCTAGCAAATCCTGCCAAGGCCTCATCAATTGAGTTATCAACAATTTCCCAGACTAGATGGTGAAGACCTTCTTTTGAGGTCGATCCGATATACATCCCTGGACGCATACGAACAGCCTCTAAGCCCTCTAAAACTTGAATTTGACTGGCATCATAATCTTGTGCCTGCAGATTTTTGATTTCTTCTGTCATCTTTTTCCTTTTTCTTACATGTCTAATACTTGTCTTAAATTCACGATACTAGTAAACAAGTGGGTAGCTAGTCCTGCAGCTTGCCCGGCTTCGATATCAATCGGTCGATCACCAATTACAAGACCAGAGGTAATCTGATACTTTTCTCTTAAATAAATCATGGACTCAGGATCTGGTTTTCTCTTAAAGCCTGAGTTAGAAGTCACCACTTCTGTAAAATAAGCTGCTATAGAGGTTTTTTCTAAAATTTCCAAGACTTGATCATTTCGGTGAGAGACCAAAAAATGACGGCCACCTTGATTGGAGATATCTTTCAATAAATCAGAAACTCCATCAAATAAAATCGGGTGTTCAAGCTCTCTGGCTTCATTTTCCTTGTACTTTTCTAAAAAATTCTCTAAGTTGGGAGCGAATGTCTCAATCGCAAAATCAGTAGAAACCTTTAAAGCCTGATAGACACTGTCATGGTCTTGTGTGATGCCATACAATGCCAATGTTTCAACAAATGCAGCTGTTGAAGTTTCGTAATTATCCAGTAAAGTTCCACCTAAATCCCAGATATAATCGTGATATTTCATACCCTTCATTATAGCATTTTTTTATGAAAAAAGCGATGATTTCCCTGAGTTTTCCACATAAAAAACGAGAGTTTGACTCCCGTTTTACTGATTTTTACCAAAGACATCTCGATAGAGCATTCCTGTTCGTAAAGTCTCTGCGTCTCCTCCTAATTGCTCTACCAACTCGTAGGCAAAGGCAAGGGCTGTAGAGGGACCTCGACTGGTTGTCAAATGACCATCTACCACTACTGTTTCCTTTACATATTGACCATCAAGGATTTGCTCTTGAACGCCGTCATAACAAGTGTACTGCTTGTTTTTCAATAGCCCTGCTTGATTGAGGGCAATTGGCGCAGCACAAATGGCTGCTAGTTTTTTTCCTTCTTGCTCGAAGCTTTGCAACTCATGAATCAAGGCCTGATTGTCCCGCAAATGTGCAGAACCAGGCATGCCGCCAGGAAGAACAACCATATCATAGTCTGATAAATCACCCTCAAAGACACGATCTGCTCTGACTTGGATTGCATGCGAACCAGTCACTTGCTCTTCAAACCCAACCATATCACAAGTGATATTGGCCCGACGCAAAACATCCACAACTGTCAAAGCTTCAATTTCTTCAAAGCCCTGAGCCAACATAACTGCTACTTTTACCATGATTTTCTCCTTATTTGATTTGTTTTAATACAACCTTTTTCCGCTTGAATGGGACTTTTCCGCTCTTTTCTTCAGCTAGATTGGTCTGGTAACTCATCGATAAAAGCAAGCCAACACCAATCAAGTTACTGATAATAGCCGATCCTCCTTGCGAAATAAAAGGCAAGGGAATCCCAGTCAAAGGAAGCAAACCTGTCACGGCACCTATATTCTCAAAGATATGGAAGAGCAACATCATAATCAAACCTGTGGAAATATAGGTGTAGAACTGATTATTTGATTTAAGAGTAATCTTTAACATACGGTAAATCAGCATGAGATAAAGGGCAATAACAAGGACAGAGCCAATAAAGCCAAAATCTTCTGCGATAACCGTGAAAATCATATCCGACTCTCGAACTGGAATAAGCAAATTAGAAGCATTAAACCCTTGTCCAAATAAGCCACCGCTTCCAATCGCAATCTGCCCTTGAGCCTGTTGGTAAGTGGTTGTTTGGGCAAAGTCAAAAGGATTGAGCCAAGCCAAAATACGGTTGATTTGGTAGGTCGGCATTCCCAGTTGATGGAGAAAAGCCCGACCGTCCTTGCTGATAAAAATAGCTAAGAAACCAGCAATTCCTGTTACAGCAGTCACAAATACTGGGATAATAATTTTCCAAGAAACTCCTGATAGCAAGACGATTCCAGAGAAAATGGCTACAAAAACTAAAGCCGTCCCTAAGTCACTTTGAAGTGCTAAAAGAACTAGGACTGGAATAGTAAAGAGAATCATCCAGAAAATCAACAAGAAGTCCAGCGGAACTGTACGTCTCCATTCCTTATGTCTTTTTGTAAACTGGACAATCACACGAGCCAACATGAGGATATAGGATATCTTCATAAATTCTGACGGCTGGAACAAGGTAACACCATTTACCGATACCCAGTTTTTGGCACCCGTTGATGCAACTAAGCTTGGATTATAAAAGACAATCGGCAAGACCATAAGTCCCAAGCCTAAAATATACAGAAAGGGGGTCACTTTCCAAAGAAATTCTGTATTAAAGAGCATGACGATAAAACCAATCACAAGCCCCAAGGCGATCCAGGCGACCTGCTGCCCTAAAATGGGCAGAATATTGTTTGGATAATCATGACTAACAGCTATATAGATGGCCACCACGCCAATAACCAGTAGAAAAAATACTGGCAATAGCAAACTATAATCGACTCTAGAGTCGAGAGAACGTTTCATATATACTAACCTTATACTTTCATACAATACTATTTATCAAAGTTCATTTAAAAATTTATCAATAGCCTCATCAACTTCGTATTGAGAGACGGTTTTAACAGTCGCTTCTTTTGCTAGAGAAGTCACAATTTGTTTGCCATATCGCTTTCCGACAATTCTCCTATCCAAAATAAGAGTTAAGGAACGTTGGTGTTCGCGTCTCATACTTCTTCCCAAAGCTTGCTTTAAACGAATAATGGCCATTGGCAACTGATAATCATAAAAGGCATTTTTTCCTTCTTGAATTAGTTCCTGATTGATCTTTTTCGTCAAGGGCTCTTGAGGATTTTGGAAAGGAAGTCTTGGTACAACTTGAATCACAAAAGGATGACTTGAAAAATCAACTCCCTCCCAGAAACTTGCTGCACCAAGCAGGATTTGTTGTTCACCTTTTTCAAAGCGTTTCTTCAGTTGATGAACATCCCCATTTTTATACTGGGCCAAGTGGCTAACTGGAAGTAAATCCGATACTGCTAGAAGCATGTCTTTAGCAGTAAAGAGAACTAAAATCGGTTGCTGGAAAGCTTGAATTTCCACTAGTAAAGCAGCTACCTCTTTGGCGTAAACTTCTAAGGAGGTTTCTGTTACCAAGGGGAAATCTTTGACCAAGATCACTTCTTGATCCTGTTTTCCCCGAGCTTCAATCTTGACAAATTTGGCTTCAGGATAGCCTAAAAGATCTGCCAAAGAAACCCTCTGACTAATCTCAAGAGTAGCCGACACTCCCAAGACTTGACATGAATCAGGCACTAAGGAAGATAGAAGAATACGGCCTGATTTTGTAGAAGAAATCTGAATTTTCTTTTGACTCGTTTCAGTTGCTTCAAGCCAGTAATCTCGGTCAGCTGTAAAATAGCGAACCAACTCCTCAAAGCCTTCTACCTCTAATTCTGAAAAATATTGATGGAGATTGACCAGAGAATCTAATATATTTTTCTTAGATTTTCCAGACTGAAATTGTTCAATCAAGTAAAGGCACTCAAAGCGAATACTTTCTAGTATTCGTTGCTGGACCTTATTTTGCTCCTCCAGTAAAGCCTTATCAAGCAAATCGATAATAGACTGGATATCGTAGGTCTCTTGAAGCAGATTTTCTAGAGCTAACAAAATCTTTTGAACTTCATCAATAATCAATAAACGGTCGCTGACAAATTCAGGATTATCTTCAAGTCTGGTTACAAGATAGGCATGATTGGTCACTAAAAGCTTGCAAGTTTGCGCCTTTTCTTGACTACGTTTCCAAAAATCTTCCCTCACAAATAAGCTTTGAGATGATAAATTCCCGTCATGACGAAGATCTGTTAGAAAATGTTGGTAACGGTAGAGTTGCCCGATTTCATCCAAATCCCCCGTTTCTGTCTCAGTCAGCCAGATCAAGAGTTGCATTTTAAAGCGTCTAAATAAGCGATTTTCATCATTTTCCTGCAAGGAACGATAAAAGGCATCCAACTTCAGATAATTGTGTGGTCCCTTTAAACTATGAATATCTATATGGAACACTTCCTTGAGACGTTTACCTTCTTCTTCCATGATTTGATTTTGAAGAATCTTTGTCGGAACGCTAAGGACAATCTGACGATTTTCCACTTGGGACAAAGCAGGTAAGAGATATCCATAAGTTTTACCAATCCCTGTCGGAGCTTGAATCAGAGAGACAGGCTCATCTTTCAATAGCAAGCCAACCTCTTTAGCAAAACTTTCTTGTTCCTCCCTCACTTCAAGGTTCAACAGAGAAATATTTTTAGAAAAATCCTGAGATAGTTTTCGTGACTCCAGGGGAGCTCCAGTTTTCTTGAAATACAGTCCTTGAACTTCGACCAAGTCTAGAGAACTCAGGATAGATTGGCTGCGATAAATTTCCTCAATAACCAGGTAGGACTCGTATAGGAGGGCATCAGCCATTTCCAGCAAGCGTTCCAAGAGACCTTTAGGAAGCTGGGTCATCTTTTCTCGTAAAAAAAGAAGTAATTCCGCTGTAGCTTGGGCATCTGAAAGGGCTGTGTGAGCATGTTTTAGAGGAATTCCTAATTCTCGACACAATATCGGCAAGCTATATTTTTCCAGTTTAGGGAAAAAGACCTGAGCCAATTCGACCGTGTCAACACGAGGATTTCTTAGTTCATAACCTTCAAAAAATAAATTTTCCGCCAAGAGATTGGCATCAAACTGAACATTATGGGCTACAAAAATCCCATCCTCCACCAAGTCAAAGATTTTTCTTGCAACTTGCGAAAAAACAGGTGCTTGCGCCAGACGTTGATCTGTTAATCCTGTCAGTTCTTTGATATGAGCATCCAAGGGTTCATGTGGATTGACATCCGTCGTATAGTGATCAACGATTTTTCCGTCCTCAATCACGACAATTCCCACTTGGATAATTTTAGCCTTACTACCTGTGCTAGTTGCCTCTAAATCAACTACAACATAGCGATTACCAATCGTTTTCATTATAAAAAATTATACCAAAAAAAGGGCCATTTGGCACCTGCAAACATAGGATAATTTTCAAACTTAAGAAGGTTACTTGTATTAAAAATTCCAGCAAACAGAGCATCCTAGCCTACTAATTCTTTGAAAATATTGGAGAATAAGAAAAATTGAGAGAAGAAATGTTTGCATCTTCCTTCTCTCAACGAATCATTTACTTTATTTAACCATGTCAGGATCGTAGTCATAAAATCCTGTATCAAGGAAACGGTTTTTAGGGTGAAGTTTACGAACTTCTTCATCCAGCAAGAAGGCTTGGTCATGGCTAAAGTTACCCTCTTGAATCAAGCTACGCGCTTGGATAAAGAGTTTTGCAATCTCAACAAAGTTCTGACCAGGTGTATAGAGACCTTCTAGTTTCCAGTGAGTAAAGCCATGTTCCACCAATTCTGTCAATTTGGTCATCAAATCAAGGTCATTGTTGGCAAAGATGTGGGTCCCATGATTGTCTTCAAAAATGGAATAGTGGCTCTCTGGGTCACTTGGCTCAGCCAAGAAGAGGTCACGCTTGCGCGTCTTTTCGTCATCGATATGTGTAAAGTTATAATAGTTTTGCAAGAGAGGACGCTTAGAATGGTGAATAACGCTAGCTCCGTAAACCAAAACTTCAGCAGGAATTTCCAAAATCTCTGGCATTTTGAAGAGTTCAGCAGATGGAATTTCACGCGCCAAAACAGCCTCAGATGCGCCAGCCTTTTGTCCCCAGAAGTTAATCTGGCGACTGCTAGTTACCATGGTTGAAGCATCGTAGATGGTCTTAAAGGAATAACCATCGCGGTTGACTACGTAAAAGACACCTGCATCCCCAATCGTAATGTAGTCTGTCTTGATTTCTTCCAAAAAGTCTAAGAAAGGCTTGATACGATCCATCATATCTTGGTGCATGAGGGCGTTAACCGCAACAATCAATTCTTTACCTGCTTCATGAACCAACTTAGCAATTTCACGCAATTGGTCATGACTAAAGGTTGTCGGCAGACGAAGGCCAAAATCTTTCTCACCGACATAGATACGGTCTACGCCAGCTTCGAGCAGTTGTTTAACTTGTTCAATACTTTCAGCAGTTGCTGTAATGATAATCTTTTCCATAAGAAAAATTATACCACATTTCTGGAAAATCAGCCATTCTTTAAAAATGAAAAGGGACCTTATTCTTATTGTAACCTTTCTGTAATAATTCTCTGCTGAAAAAATGATAAAATAGGTATGTACTGTTAAGGAGAGAATAATGCCCGTAAGAAAATTACAATCCTATGAGGTAGACTATCAAGAAGAATTAAGCCAGCAGGTTCCTCGCTATCAAGATTATACACCTGAAGCACAATCTGATGCCAATCTCAAGGAAATCCTATTTTTTGTTAATATCGCTGTTTTTTGTATCTGTATTGCTATCTTTAGTTTTATCTTTTTAGCATTAAAATTATCAACTGCTCTTGCATTTGCCGCAGCAATCGGAGCCAGCTTACTTGTTTTAAAAATTCAACGCTTTATCATCAAACGAAAACGTAGAAGATAAATCCAAAATATCGCCCCGTCTGGAGCGATATTTTTATTTTTTCTTTTTCGATGGTGTGTGGATGGCAATCTTCACTTCAAAGATTGTTCCCTTTGGTTTATTATCTTTAACAGTAATGGTTCCTTTTAGGGCATCTACAATTTGCTTGGCTAGGGATAAGCCTAAACCAAAACCACCTTTTTGGCGGGTTCTAGCCTTGTCCACTCGATAAAAGCGATCAAAAATTTTCTTCTTATCTTCTGCAGAAATACCGACTCCATTATCAGAAACAAGTAAATACAGATTGCGATCAGTCGCTGAAATCATAAAATCAATTTCACCATCTTCTTCGGTATATTTTATTGCATTATCAAATAAGATGGTCATCAGTTGTTTCAAAAGAAGCTGATCTGTGACAATCGTGCGATGGATCCGATTTTCAAAACGGAAGACACGGTCATTTTCCGAAGCAATCATTTCATAGTTTGTGAAAGTCGTATTGAAAAAACTGGTTGGAACTTCTGCAAGTTCCGGCTTAATCCCATCATCTCTACGAGCTAAATTCAACAAGTTCGTCGTCAAAAAGCGCATATTTCGAACTTCTTCCAAACTCGATGCAATGCTTTCACTCACATCCATAATGGTAGCTTCTGGCTTACGGAAAAGGGTCTCTAAGCGATTTTGCAAAACTGCGAGTGGAGTTCGTAACTCATGACTGGCATTTTCCACAAAGGACTGCTGCTTCTGCATGCTCTCAAGCAGGGGCCTAACACTGACCCTAGCTAGATAGAGACTGGCAAGTAAAGACAAAATCCAGAAACTTGCCATCACAATCACAATCAATTTCTCATGCTTTTGACTGGCTTGCTCCAACTGACTGGTATTAATCAAGACAGCCGCATACTTGATATTGGTTGAAACCGAACTGATATTGGTTTCCATCAAAATCATGCGATAGATTTCTTCTTGTCCATAGCTATTAAAAACCTGAATCTGATAGATATGACCTAGTTCTTTCTTTTCTAACTTAATCTTATCCAATCCCAAAAATCGATTTCCAGAAAGGAGCTGTGTAAAATTCTTATCAAAAAGAATAACCTCCGTATTGGAACTGACATTGGGTTTTATCTCAGTCTTGCTAGTATCTGTAGCGGCATTCTCTAAGTCTTTAATCTCTTCTGTTGCCCTATTTACCGCAAGCTGAATAACTGCCTGAGGATTTTCACTCAGTCCGTGGAGCTTATCATCCACCGAAGTATAGAGACTCGAATGCATGACCTGCAAAATAATCAGAGTCATGGTAGAGAAAATCAGAGTGAATACACCAAAGTTACGGATAAAGTAACTAAAGTCATCCGCATACCATGTTTTTTTTAGTTTACTGAACATCTTTTAAAATATACCCAACACTACGCAAGGTTTGCAAATTCTCTGCAAAAGTGGTTCCTTTTAATTTCTTACGGACTTTTGAAACATAGACTTCAACGACCGAAATCGTTGTATCACTATCAAATCCCCATAGACGATCAAAAATCTGAGTCTTCGGCAAAATAACATTTTGATTTTGAAGGAAATAAACTAGTAAATCGAATTCTTTCCCCAGCAATTCGACAGGAGTATCTTCGACTTTAACGGTATTGGTTGACAAATTAACCACAATATTTCCATAAGTCAAGGTGTTTTCATTAAATTTCCCTGAACGTTTGAGAAGGGCTTGAATCCGCATTTTAAGTTCTTCTAGGTAAAAAGGTTTGGTCAGATAATCATCTGCTCCTAGCTCAAATCCATGTCCCTTGTCATCCAAACTTTCCTTGGCGGTCATAATCAGAACTGGTGTCGTAATTCCTTTTTCACGCAATTCTTTCAAGACTTGGAAACCATTTTTTTCTGGCAACATCAAATCGAGCAAAATCAAGTCATAGACGCCACTCTCAGCTTCGTAGAGACCTTCTTCTCCATCAAAAACCTGCATGACATCCGCAAAATCGTCTAAAAAGTCAAATACTGAATTTGACAGGCCTAGGTCATCCTCAACTAATAAGATTTTTATCATGAGAAACTCCTCCTTATTAAAACCATTATACCAAATTTGCCTTAAAAAAAACTCAACTCTCTGCATTTTACATGAGATAGCTGAGTTTTCTTTTTATGTTAGGCTTATTTATGCATTTCCGTATTGAAGAACAACTGCTTCCACTGCAGCTTTTTCACGGTTAATCAAGTCAACACGCGCTGCAATTTCCTTGATTCCCATACCGATGTTACGGCTAAGGGCAAGATCAGAAAGTTGTGGCTCAAAGAATTCCTTGTATTCCGCCAAGCGTTGTTCTGTCTTAAATACGTGAGCAGGAAGGATAACAAAGCTATCAAAGCTCATGTCTCCTCCAAGAGCTGCCTTGATCCAAGCCCAGTTTTCACGCGCCCAAGACCAAGCTGTTTCCTGAGTTGCTTGATGGTTTAAGAACTGGAAGTACCAAGCAGACAGGTCTTGTGGTTTGACCACAAATTTGTCCTTCCAAGAAGCAATCAAGGTTTGGATATTGTCCGCATCTTTACTGTAGGCAAGAGCGGCTGCCAACTGACGTTTAAAGACTGCATCTGTTGCGTGCGTATAAGTATCAAGATAAAGTGCTAACAAGTCTTTAGTCTCATGATGTTTCATCTCATTGATCAGAACTTGTGAGCGAATAGCTGCTGGAAGTCCTGCAAGATTCTCCTTGTGAGCTGCGAAGATTTGGCTAGCAACTTGACTAGCTTCTGCATCATTTGAGCGAATCATCATAGAAATGGCCAACTGACGAACCAATTCATCCTCGTCTGATTCTCCATCTTTAGCTTCAAAACCAAGACGGTCATAGTTGTGACGAGCCAATTTAGCAACTAGTGCTTTGAAGGCTGTTTCAGCTTCTGTTCCTTCGTCGATAAAGCGTTCAAGGGCAGAAATCACTTGAGAAACAGCTGAAACCACAAGGTAAGACTCTTCCTTAGCAAGTTTATCAAGGACTGGGAGCAAGTCAGCATAAGAAATGTGCCCTGCTTCAGCAAGCAAACGACGTTCTTGAACGATCTGCAGTTTGCTTGTGTTATCAAGCTCAACTAGGTCAGCAAGAACAGCATCTAACAAGTCTCCTTGATAGTCTGTAATGTAGTGGGCTGTATTTTCAGTGTTGAGGCGAAGAGCTGTTTTGTTTTCAGCAAGAAGAGCTGCGTAGCCAGGAATTTCTATACTTTCAGTTTCAAGTGTATCTGGCAATCCTTTCCAGTTGCTGTTGAGTGGCACTACCCAGAGGCGATTCTTGTCTTCGTGCTCACCGATGAAAAATTGTTTTTGTGTAATCTTCAAGACATCATTTTCAACTTTGACAGTAAGTACTGGGTAACCAGGTTGTTCCAACCAAGAATCCATGAAGGCTGCAACATCACGGCCTGATGCTTGACCAAGGGCATCCCAAAGGTCACGACCAATGGTATTGCCATATTGATGTTTTTCAAAGTAAGCGTGCAAACCTTTAGCAAAATCAGCATCACCTAGCCAACGACGAAGCATGTGCATAAGGCGGCTTCCTTTAGCATAGACGATAGCACCGTCAAATAGCGTATTGATTTCATCTGGGTGTTTAACTTCGACGTGAACAGACTGTACGCCATCCGTCGCGTCACGTTTCAAGGCAGACGGAACACCACCTGTTTGGAAATCTTCAAAGATATTCCAGCTTGGTTCAATAGCATCCACACAGACGTACTCCATCATGTTGGCGAAACTTTCATTAAGCCAGAGGTCATCCCACCATTTCATAGTTACGAGGTTCCCAAACCATTGGTGAGCCAACTCATGTGCCACAACTAGGGCAACTTGTTGACGGCTGGCAAATGTTGAGTTCTCATCTACAACCAAGTACACTTCACGGTAGGTTACAAGACCCCAGTTTTCCATGGCTCCAGCTGAGAAGTCAGGAAGGGCGATATGGAGAGATTGAGGAATTGGATACTTAACTCCGTAGTAATCTTCGTAAAATTCGATTGATCGAACGGCAATATCTAGTGAGAAATCAAGGTTAGATAGTGGGTGGGCTTTGGTTGAGTAGACACCAACGAGGGTACCGTTTTTAGTTTTAGCGGTTACTCCTTGCAAATCACCTGCTACAAAGGCTAACAAGTAAGAAGACATGCGAGGTGTTGTCTCAAACTTCCAGATACCCGTTTCCTTACGGTTTTCAACATCTATCTCCGGCATGTTTGACAAGGCCAATTCACCTTCTGCTTGGTCAAAACGTAGAGAAAGGTCAAAAGTTGCTTTGGCTTCTGGCTCATCCACACATGGGAAGGCTTCACGCGCAAAATGGCTCTCGAACTGAGTTGACAAGACTTCCTTCTTCACCCCATCAACTGTGTAGTAAGATGGGTAAATCCCTGTCATGTTATCCGTGATTTTTCCTGAAAAGGCAAGAACCACTTCAACTTGACCAGCCTCAGCCAATTCGATATGAAGGGCTTCATTTTCGTGATCAACTGTAAATGGACGAGCTTGACCTGCAACTTCTACAGAAGAGATTTCCAAGTCTTTTTGGTGCAGGGAAATACGGTCACTCTGTGCTTGACCAGTAATGGTCACCTTCCCAGAAAATGTCTTGGTCTCACGACTCAAGTCTAAAAATAAATCATAGTGTTCAGGAACAAATTGCTTAATAAAATGTTCAACTGCTTGCATAGTTTTCTCCTATTCTAAGTTTAAGAGTTTTACTCTTCTTCAAACAAACTTATTATATCATGTTTTGCTTTAGAAAAAAGGATTGGACGGTAATTTCCAAAACTTTCTTCCTTCTGCAGTCTAGAGTGGGTAGACTTTGCGAAATTCTTCCAAAACGACCTTGCTGTCAGGGGTAAAAGTCAGGCCTGCCTCCCTCATCCACTCGGTGAAAAAGTCCTCATGAACCTGACGCCAATAGGCTAAAGATTTATCCCCCTCCCCTTCCTTGTAGGCATGGTCAGCAGAAACTTGATGAAAGGGCTGAACGGAAACCTTGGTAATTTCGACAATGCAGACAGCCTGATCTTGACTGTCTAAAATGACATCAAAGGTTCCTTCTTGCGGAAGGGGTTCCTCTTCTAGTGCGTAGAGATCGTAAGCTGATGCAGTTGCTGTCTTTTCGCCTCTTAGAACCAAGTCAGCTAAGAGATCTGCCTCTACTCCAAAAGCCCAGGCATCTATCTCATCTCCAATCGCGGGGTTAATTTGCTTATACGCATTCCACATTTCTTGCGGCGTCATAGGTTGCTCCTTTTTCTTAACTTTATTCTCCCTACTTCAAAGACCAGCCACCATCTATTGTCAAAATTTGTCCCTGCATGGCAGATGCCTTTCCACTGGCCAAAAAGAGACTGACTTCTGCCACTTCTTCTGGCCCAATCCAGCGTTTTATTGGTGTTTCACTCGCCACCCAGTCTGCTAAGCCACCTGGTTCAAAGTCCGCAGCAGTCATACCCGTCTTGACTGCTCCTGGAGCGATACCAAATACCTGAATCCCAGCTTCTGCATAGTCTAGAGCCAACTGCTTGGTGAAGCCAGCCAAGGCATGCTTAGATGAAGTATAGGCGTGTCCACCGCCACCTGCTAGGCTAGAAGCAATGGAGCACATATTGATAATGATTCCTTTTTTATTCTCCAGCATTTGTGTCAAATAATGCCGAGTCAACTCTACTGGAGTCACGTAGTTGATTTCAAAAATCTCTTGAATTTCCTGCGCTGATTGTTCCAATAGGGGTTTATAAGCATCCAACACTCCAGCAGTATTGCACAAAACATCCACCTGAGGACACCAGTCAAAAATAGGCTCCAAGTCCAAGGTCAAATCTCTCTGTAAAAAGTGAAAATCACCCTCTAAGAGTGGATTTTCACCTTGATCAACTCCGTAAACTTGATAGCTATTCTCTAAAAAGAGGCGAGCTTGAGTCAGACCAATCCCTGAACTCACTCCCGTAATCAATACACGTTTAGTCATTCACTTCTACCCAATCTGTCGCCAAAACATCACAAGGTGTCGGACTCCACATGGAAAAGCCTTCTCCCTCCCCGGAAACGTTGATTAGGAAATAAGGTGTTACTTCAAGTGCAACCCCGTTTTGTTCAATGGTGTCAAAAAGTTGGACATAGTTTTCAGCACCTCCCCAACCAGTTCGTACATATTTTTTCTTAGCCTTTAACCCAGGTAGAATTTCTTCAAATGTCATGTTTTTCTCCTTTAATATCAATAATTCTCCCCTTCATTATAACAAAAAAACCGCTTTACAACGGCTTTTTTGACTGTGATTTATTTACATCTGCTTCTACTTACGGCAAATTATTCCCTGCTGCAAGATAAATTTCATACCATTCTTTTCTTGTTAAGCTAAAGTTTGCCGCTTGGCTAACTTCTCTCAAGTGCTTAGGATTTGTTGTACCTACGACTGCCTGCATTTTTGCTGGATAACGCAATATCCAAGAAATGGCAATAGTTGAAGAGGTTACTCCATATTTAGTAGCTAAACGATCAAGTACTTGATTTAAAGCTTGAAATTTCTCATTTCCAACAAAATTCCCTTTAAAATACCCAAATTGTAAGACAGACCATGCTTGAATGACCACATCGTGTAATTTGCAATATTCAAAAATGCTGCCATCTCGCATAGCTGCTTGACTATCTTCCATATTAACACGAAACCCTGATTCGAATCCTGGAGTAAAAGCCGCACTCAATTGTAGCTGATTAACAGCTAACGGCTGCTTGACATCTTTTTTAAGCAACTCCATCATCATAGGATTTTGATTAGAAACTCCAAAATCTCGGACCTTACCTTGTTTATAAAGGAGATCAAAGGCTTCTGCTACTTGGTCAGATTCCATCAAAGCATCTGGTCGATGAAGGAGCAAGCTATCTAGATGATCAATCTTCAATCTTTGCAAAATTCCGTCAACTGATTTTATAATATAGTCCTTAGAAAAATCAAAATAGGTAAATTCTTCAATGCGAATGCCACATTTGGACTGAATCCACATCTTTTCTCTTAAATCTGGACGATTTTTTAGGACAAGACCTAACAGTTCTTCACAACGACCACGACCATAAATATCAGCCAAGTCAAAAGCATTGATTCCAACAGACAGTGCTGTTTCTACAAGCTCTTCAACTTCTTTTACAGACTTATCTTTTATTCTCATCATTCCGAGAACAATTTCTGATAATTCTTTGTCATCTTGACCAAGAGTTATGTATCTCATCAAATTTTTCTCCTTAAATTTCTAACATTCTTCCCTTCATTATAACAAAAAACCGCTTTGCAACGGCTTTTTGACTATATTTCACTCCATTTTATCTTCTTAAACCCACGGAACAAGACAAAGATTCCAATAAAGAGGACAGCTAAAGGAAGGATTTTTGTAAGGAAAACATTTGAAATTCCCATCCACTCATAGTAACGGAGCAGAGAGCCTACAACAAGATGGGCAATAATCATACTAACAAATGGACGAAAAACCGCTTCTTTCCAATTCCAAATACTGATGACTAGGGAAAGCGTAAAGACAAGGAAACTATCCCAGGGAGCAGGAAGATAAAAGTCTCCTTCTTGTATGAAACTTCCCATTCCTACATATCCTAGAACAACTAGCAGAACAAGAATCCCAACGATAATATAGGTGCCAATTTTCATTTTAGGAGAATCTTGGACTAAACTTTTTCGTAAGATTGTAGCCACAAGTCCAAATCCGATCAGAAAAAGAAGAAGTTGCCCTAAAAATGTGAGTAAATTGACTGTTAAGAGAGGACCTTTAGAAAAATCACTTAGTAGTTGATAATAACGTAATACCGCTAGGACAAGAATTGGTGTCAAAAGGGACTCTTTGATAGAACTGCGTGGCGCTTCCTTGAGTATCTCTTTCATTATTGTTTTAGGATTCTTACCTAGATAATCCTCAGCACTCATCCCGTCTCGTTCTGCTTCTGAAAAATCTAGCATCATCAAATAGATCTGCTCTCTGAGATAGTCCTCATCATAGAGAAATCCAGCAAGGTTAAAACTATCCCACAGTTCCTCAAAATACTGCTGATTGTCCTCAGAAAACTCATGCAACAAAGCGCTTGTTTCTTCATAATACTTCATTTTCTTCATGGTTTACCCCCATTCTTAATTCCTTCTACTTTTTGACTCAAATCGTCCCATTGTTGCCAAAAAACCGAGACACGCTCTTCTCCTTCTTTAGTTAATGAAAAATACTTCCGATCTGGACCATCTGGCGACGGACGCATGTCGCCTCTTATCCATTGATTTTTTTCTAACTTTTGCAACAAAGGATAAATAGTTCCTGGAACGATAGTATCAAATCCAGCCTCTCGTAGAGTCTGAACCAACTCATAACCATATCGCTCTTTTTGACCAATCATATCCAAGACACAACCTTCAAGAACACCTTTTAATAGTTGAGTTTCCTTCATCCCTTCCCCCTTCTATCTATTTTGTAATACCTACTAGTAGCTTCATCTATAATATACCACTTCCACACTAGTTTGTAAAGCATAATAGTTAATACTCTTCGAAAATCTCTTCAAACCACGTCAGCGTCGCCTTGCCGTATGTATGGTTACTGACTTGGTCAGTTTCATCTACAACCTCAAAATCATGTTTTGATCTGACTTCGTCAGTTCTATCTACAACCTTAAAGCAGTGTCTTGAGCAACTTGCGGCAAGTTTCCTAGTTTGCTCTTTGATTTTCATTGAGTGTAAATAAAAAACAGAACTAGCATGAACTAGTCCTGTCTATTGTTACCCAATCACACTTCCATTCGGTACAGCTGGATCAACTGTGAGAAGGGTTAATTTTCCATCATGTTCAGCTGATAGGATCATACCTTGGCTGACATATTTCTTCATCATTTTACGTGGTTTGAGATTGGCAACGATTTGGACTTTCTTGCCGACCAATTCTTGTTCGTTTGGATAGTATTTTGCAATTCCTGAGAGGATTTGACGATCTTGACCATCACCAGCATCCAAGCGGAATTGAAGCAACTTATCTGAACCTTCTACTTTAGACACTTCTTTGACTTCTGCGACACGGATTTCGACCTTGTCAAAATCTTCAAACTTGATTTCTTCCTTGTTTAGTTTGAGTTCAACTTCATCTGGATTCCATTCTTTCTCGACTGCTGGTTTGTTGCCTTCCATTTGTTCCTTGATATAGGCGATTTCTTCTTCCATATCCAGACGTGGGAAGATTGGAGTTCCCTTAGCAACTACAGTTACACCTGCAGGGAAATCAACCAAGCTCAAGTTTTCAAGGCTCGCTACTTCTTCCAAGCCAAGTTGATTTAAGACTGCACGACTGGTTTCCATCATAAACGGCTCAATCAAGTGAGCTACAACACGAAGGCTAGCTGCCAAGTGGCTCATAACACTTGCTAATTGGTCGCGAAGAGCTTCATCCTTGGCCAAGACCCATGGTGCGGTCTCATCGATGTATTTATTGGTACGAGAGATAAGGGTCCAGACTGCTTCAAGTGCACGTGGGTAGTCAACTGCTTCCATGTAGGTGTGGTAGTCAGCGATTGATTGTTCTGCGACGTCAGCAAGAGCATGGTCAAACTCTGTTACACCTTCTACATAGGCAGGGACTTGCCCGTCAAAGTATTTATTAATCATAGAAACCGTACGGTTAAGGAGGTTTCCAAGGTCATTGGCCAATTCATAGTTGATACGGCCTACATAGTCTTCTGGAGTGAAGGTTCCGTCTGAACCAACTGGAAGGCTACGCATGAGGTAGTAACGAAGTGGATCGAGACCAAAACGCTCTATCAACATTTCAGGATAGACAACGTTCCCTTTAGACTTAGACATCTTGCCGTCTTTCATGACAAACCAGCCATGCCCAATCAAACGTTCTGGCAATTTGATATCCAACATCATGAGAAGGATTGGCCAGTAAATTGAGTGGAAACGAAGGATGTCTTTCCCTACCATGTGGAAGACTGTTCCATTCCAGAACTTGTCAAAGTTAGCGTGTTCTTCTTGATCGTAGCCAAGAGCTGTCACATAATTTAGAAGGGCATCAAACCAAACGTAGACAACGTGTTTTGGATTTGATGGGACTGGAACACCCCAGGTAAAGGTTGTACGTGATACTGCCAAGTCTTCCAATCCTGGCTCGATAAAGTTTTTCAACATTTCATTGAGACGACCATCTGGAGTGATGAAATCAGGGTGCGATTTGAAAAATTCAACTAAACGGTCTTGGTATTTACTGAGGCGAAGGAAGTAAGACTCTTCAGAAACCCATTCCACTTCGTGTCCTGACGGAGCGATTCCTCCGGTTACATTTCCAGCTTCGTCACGGAAAACTTCTGCAAGCTGGCTTTCTGTAAAGAATTCCTCATCTGATACTGAATACCAACCAGAGTATTCACCCAAATAGATATCATCTTGAGCCAGCAAGCGCTCAAAGACCTGTGCGACAACTTTTTCATGGTAGTCATCAGTTGTACGGATAAATTTATCGTATGAGATATCTAGTAATTGCCAGAGTTCTTTGACTCCAACTGCCATCCCATCAACATAGGCTTGAGGTGTAATCCCAGCTTCTTCTGCTTTCTGCTGGATTTTCTGACCGTGCTCATCAAGACCTGTCAGATAAAAGACATCGTAGCCCATCAGGCGTTTGTAACGTGCTAGGACATCACATGCGATGGTTGTGTAGGCAGAACCGATATGAAGTTTACCAGATGGATAGTAAATCGGTGTTGTAATATAAAAATTCTTTTCAGACATAATTTTTCCTTTCCAGGCAAATGAAACCTGTTTTTCTAACACTTCATTATATCACATTTTTACTGATTTTCGATAGGGAAATCCATACAAAAACAAGATAGACGAGTGTCCATCTTGTTTATTCTATTCATAACGAAGGGCTTCAATTGGATCAAGTTTCGATGCCTTGTTGGCTGGCAAGACTCCAAAAATCATACCAACACTAGCCGAAACTGCAAGACTAAATAGGGCAACTGGGATTGATACTCCTACTTCTATACCAGCTATCAATCCTTGCAAGAGTAGACCAGCTATAGCTGTTAAGCCTGTCGCAATGGTTAGACCAATAACTCCACCAAGCAAGGTCAAAATCATGGATTCAATCAAGAACTGGATTAAAATATTAGCACGCGTTGCTCCCAAAGCCTTACGGAGACCAATCTCACGCGTACGCTCCGTCACCGAAACCAGCATGATGTTCATAACACCAGTCCCACCAACAAAGAGGGAAATCCCCGCAATGGCACTAATAATCGTAGTTATAAAGCCGAACAGTTGTTGTACTTCTTGGAAGGCTGCAGTCGCATCTGCCACCTGATACTCCCCTTGCTGAAGACCAGCAATCTCGGTCAATTTTCTAGCTAATTCTGGTCCCACAGTTGGTGTCAAACTGGTATCATTAACCCGGAAGACAATATCAGAAATCTCATCCATATTGAAGTTGTTGGCAAGAGAAATATTAGTCGTAATCGGAAGTCCACCAATACCAAAAGTCTTGGCAGTCTTGGCCTCATCGCTGGTATAGACACCAATGACACGATAGCTAAAGCCACCAACATCTATAACCTGGTTAACAGCTTCTTGAGCAGATCCAAACAGACTATTAGCAAGTTCTTGGTCTAGCAAAATGACACTGGCCACATCTTTATAATCCTGAGCTATAAGACTTCGGCCTGCAACAATTTCATTTTCAACCGCCTTCATATAGGTAATATTCCCACCCGTCAAGCTAGCGCGCTCCACTTTTTTATCTTTATAAGATAAGGTGGTATTCGTTGAGTTGGTTACATAGTAACTATCTACCCCCTTCAGTTTAGCCGCCTCCCTGACCCAAGACTCTTGTGGTTTTGGTGGTTCAACAGGAACTTCCTCTTCTTTCCCAGAAACTGTCAAAGCCGATTGTTTTTGGGTAAAAGAACCGTCTTTACTTTTAATAGGCGAGAAAAAAACATGGATATTCTTCTGTGACTTGGTCATGTTTTTATTGACCTGACGAGACATGGAATCCCCCAGAGCCATAATCACAACAACTGATGAAACACCAATGATAATCCCAATCATAGTGAGAAACGAGCGCATCTTGTGGGCCATGATAGATGAAAAGGCAAATTTCAGATTCTGCATCTTAGTCTTCCTCCTTCTCTAACTGCGAACTGTCAGACGAAATAACTCCATCTCGAATGACAATCTGGCGTTTAGCATAAGCAGCGATTTCAGGCTCATGCGTTACCATGATAATGGTTTTTCCTTCTTTGTTCAAGTCAACCAAAAGTTGCATAATTTGGTTCCCTGTTTTGGTATCCAAGGCTCCTGTCGGTTCGTCCGCTAGGATAATAGAAGGATTGTTTACCAAGGCACGCGCGATAGCTACACGTTGCTTTTGACCACCAGATAACTCTGAAGGCAAATGGTGACTGCGTTCTGTCAATTCAACCTTATCCAGATACTCCTCAGCTAACTTGCGACGTTTTGAAGATGAAACTCCCGCGTAAATCAAGGGCAATTCCACATTTTGTAGAGCATTGAGTTTAGATAGAAGAAAGAACTGCTGAAAGACAAATCCGATTTGTTGGTTACGGACCTTGGCTAGTTGTTTTTCACCTAGTCCCGCCACTTCTTGGCCTTCAAGATAATACTCTCCACTGGTTGGTGTATCCAACATCCCAATCGTATTCATTAGAGTGGACTTACCAGACCCAGAGGGTCCCATGATGGCAACAAACTCACCCTCATTCACTTCTAGGTTGATATTTTTGAGAACCTGCAGTTCTTGGTCACCATTACGGTAACTTCTGCAGATATTTTTTAGACTAATTAGTTTCTTCATCAGCCTTCACCTCTTTTCCTTCCTCTAGAGAAGACGTTGGGTTACTGATGACCTTGACTCCATTTGTCAGACCTGAAGTGATTTCTTGGTTGTCTGCATCAGCATTGCCCAAACCAACTTCCACTTTCTTAGCCTTTTTCTGCTCGTCAAGCACCCAGACATAGTTCTTATCATTTTCAGTCACAACACTTGTTAAAGGAACCAGAATAGCTTTACTCTTATTCTTGACCTCAACACTTACTGAGAATCCTTGTTTCAAATCACCGATTTCACTTGTAACATCGATGGTATATGGATATTTAGAACCAGAATTACCACCTGCTGAGGCAGTAGCTGCACTTGCTGCTTCACCATTGTTTTTAGGGTAGTCAGAAATATAGCTAATCTTACCAGTCCAGCTCTTATCTTGGTAAACTTTAGAAGTAAAAGTTACTTCTTGACCTACAGAGAGGTTGGCAAGGTTATATTCAGATAGTTCCCCCTTAACTTGCAAGTTTTCATTGCTAACGACATGAACTACCACCTGGCTAGCTCCAGTTGGAGATTTAGAAACATTACGGTTGACTTCGACCACAGTTCCTTCTAGAGTGCTGAGAACCGTCATGGCATCCAACTGACTTTGAGCCTTACTTAATTGTGCTTCTGCATCTGCACGCGCATCACGAGCATCACCTAATTGCGCATCAATAGATGACACTGCATTTCCTGAGACTGGAGCTGGAGTTTGCCCTGCAGCTCCTTCGCCTCCTGCTGGCGTTGGCAACTGTGGAGCCGGAGCTGAAGCAGCTTCATTTCGTGCTTGATTGAGTTCATTGATATGACGATCTGCCTTAGCTACTGCTCGGCTAGCTGAATCATAGGCCGCCTGGGCTTCTGAACTACTGTACTTGACTAAAGCCTGCCCTTCGCTGACCTTATCACCCACAGAAACAAGTATTTCATCTAAATCACCCTTACTAGCATCAAAATAAACATACTGTTCATTTTTTGCTGTTACTGTCCCTGACAATAAAACAGAGGATGCGACGCTTCCTTCCTTGGCAACAACAAGATGAGTAGGCTCATCTTTTACCGCGGTCTGAGATGGTTGTCTAAAGAGCAAAATCCCCCCAGCACCTAATACAACTACACTGGCAGCACCGATTGCTGCATACAATTGCCACTTTTTAGCTTTACGATTCTTCTTCATAATGAAACTCCTTTTTGATTTAAAGTCCTTAACAATATTATATAAAAATTAGCAAATATAAACAATAACCTTTCAGAACGAAATAATGACATTTCAGGATTTGATAATTGTTCGGATTTTATTTTTTGTCATTGTACTAGTTATATGATACACTTTATTTTTCCTTTTTGCAAGCTTTTTCTTTAATTTTTTTGAACGTAGCAGATTTTTGCAATCAAATCAAAAAAAAGATAGAATATGACTATCAAAAAATGACACTCTACTATTTAAAAGAGTATAAAGGAGTTTTCAATGAGAGAATATGATATCATTGCTATCGGTGGAGGTAGCGGAGGAATTGCTACCATGAACCGTGCTGGTGAACACGGAGCTAAAGCGGCCGTTATTGAGGAAAAGAAACTAGGTGGAACCTGCGTCAACGTCGGCTGTGTTCCTAAGAAAATCATGTGGTACGGGGCGCAAATCGCTGAGACTTTCCATCAATTTGGAGAAGACTACGGCTTTAAGACTACTGATCTTAACTTTGACTTTGCAACCCTACGTCGTAATCGTGAAGCCTACATTGATCGCGCTCGTTCTTCTTATGATGGCAGTTTTAAACGCAACGGCGTAGACTTGATTGAAGGTCATGCTGAATTTGTAGATTCTCATACTGTCAGCGTAAATGGTGAACTCATTCGTGCCAAGCATATCGTGATTGCGACTGGTGCCCATCCAAGTATTCCAAACATTCCCGGTGCTGAACTAGGTGGCTCTTCTGATGATGTATTTGCCTGGGAAGAATTGCCAGAGTCAGTTGCAATTCTAGGCGCCGGTTATATCGCTGTTGAATTGGCTGGCGTACTCCACACCTTTGGTGTCAAGACAGATCTCTTTGTTCGTCGTGATCGTCCTTTACGTGGTTTTGATTCTTACATCGTTGAAGGTTTGGTAAAGGAAATGGAAAGAACAAACTTGCCACTTCATACTCACAAAGTCCCTGCCAAGTTAGAAAAAACTGCTGAGGGCATTACCATTCATTTCGAAGATGGTACTAGTCACACAGCTAGCCAAGTTATCTGGGCTACTGGTCGCCGCCCAAACGTTAAGAGTTTGCAACTTGAAAAAGCTGGAGTGACTCTGAACGAACGTGGCTTTATCCAAGTAGATGAATACCAAAATACTGTTGTTGAGGGAATCTATGCTCTAGGTGATGTAACAGGCGAAAAAGAACTAACTCCAGTTGCTATCAAGGCTGGACGTACTTTGTCTGAACGTCTCTTTAACGGCAAAACAACTGCTAAAATGGACTACACAACTATTCCAACCGTTGTCTTTTCACACCCTGCTATCGGAACTGTTGGTTTGACAGAAGAGCAAGCTATTAAAGAATACGGTCAAGAGCAAATCAAGGTTTACAAATCAAGCTTTACTTCTATGTACTCTGCTTGCACTTGCAACCGTCAAGAAACTCGTTTCAAATTGATCACAGCTGGTTCAGAAGAAAAAGTTGTCGGACTTCATGGAATTGGCTACGGTGTTGATGAAATGATTCAAGGTTTCGCAGTTGCCATTAAAATGGGAGCAACCAAGGCAGACTTTGATTCAACTGTAGCGATTCACCCAACTGCATCCGAAGAATTTGTAACCATGCGTTAATCAAAGCAAAAGAAGCTGATACAAATGTGTCTACTTCTTTTTTAATGTCTTACAAATCTACAAAAAATTATCCAACTTAACCAGTAAGCAAAATCGGCCGTTACAGTTTTTGTTACCTTTGTTATAAAAATAGGTTGACAATAATTACTCTACGAGTATAATAGTTACTATACATCAGAAAAGAGGTTAACTATTTTGAAAAAAGCTCACGTTTATGCCATCCCTGCTATTGGGGCTGCTCTCATTGCTGTTTTAGCACAAATCAGTCTTCCAATTGGACCTGTCCCCTTCACTCTGCAAAACTTTGCAATCGGCTTGATTGCTACTGTCTTTAGACCGAGGGAGGCTGTACTTTCTGTTGGACTCTATCTTCTTCTAGGTGCTATCGGTCTTCCTGTCTTTGCAGGAGGTGGAGCTGGTTTTCAGGCTTTAGTTGGTCCTACTGCAGGCTATCTTTGGTTTTATCTTGTTTATTCTGGACTTACCTCTTCTCTAACTAACAGTGATAGTGGTTTTGTCAGAATTTTTCTAGCAAATCTCTTGGGAGATACACTTGTTTTTGTCGGTGGGATCATTGGATTGCATTTCCTAGCTGGAATAGCATTTGAAAAAGCTCTTGTTGTGGGGGTTCTTCCCTTTATCATTCCAGACCTTGCTAAACTTCTGGCTATTAGTTTTATTAGCCGTCCGCTACTTCAACGCCTTAAAAATCAGGCTTACTTTGCTAACTAAAAAAGGATATCGAGTTGTCATAACTCAGTATCCTTTTCTTTCATTTTGAAAACTTATACTCTTCGAAAATCAAATTCAAACCACGTCAGCGTCACCTTACCTTACTCAAGTACAGCCTGCGGCAAGCTTCCTAGTTTGCTCTTTGATTTTCATTGAGTATTAGTTGCCTTTAAAAGCATCCACCATGGTTTGGAATTCTTCATTGGAGAGGGTAATTCCCTTGCCCATTTTAGTATGATCTGGGCTCCAAGCACGAATATCAAACTTTGCAGGGGCACCATTAAAGCTCACACGGTTGATTTCCTTGGTCCAACCTTTTTCGTTTTCAGAAAGAGTCAATAAGTGCTCTTCGATTTCAAATGTAAATTCTGCCATTTTCTTCTCCTTTTTTAGCTTTCATTAGTTTATTCGTAAAATCTTGTAGATTTAAGGAAAATTTTATATAATATTGATATAAAAGAAGGGAGGCAAATATGAGACATAAATTCCAGCAAGTTCTAGATAAAATTCATGACTTTTTAAATGGACATGACCAACCTGACCAGACTGAAAGTAACTCCCTTACAGCCACTATTGAAGAGGCTATCCAGAAACAAACCGCTGTTCACCTTATCTTGTCTGAGACAAGTTTTACAGGTGACATCATCAAATACGATCAGCAACGCCAGCAAATTATCGTGAAAAATTTTGCCAAAAATGTGAGCCGTATTATCCGCATAAGCGATATTCAACGCCTACGATTTGTCCCTTCCACCGTCCAAACAGCCCAAAAAAATAGATTTAAGAAAGAGTGAGATGTAGTTGATTCATCCCACTCTTTTTTCTTAGCGAACTTGTTCAAAATGTAAATGAACCGCGATATGATCTCCATAACCACTTCTTTCCAAGTCACGTTGTAGACGATAGGAAATGTAGTGTTCTGCGATGGTAATGTAACCTGCTCCCAGTAAACGATGTTCAACCAAAGACTGAATCATGCTGATAGTGGCACGTTCTACCTTGGCTTCCTCCAAGTCCAAAACCACTTTCTTAGTGACTTGTGCAAGGTTTTGACGCAAATCATCTGTCAATACATAGACAGTCTGAGCTGCCTTTAAGATAGCTTGGTAAATCTTATCTGGATTAAATTCAGCAATTTCACCATCACGTTTGATTACTTGCATAGGTTTCTCCTTTATTCTTTGTTTTCTTTGATTTCTGCCAACATTTTTTCTTCTTCTGCTGTCAGTTGATAATTTTCTAACAAATCCGGTCTGCGCTCGTAGGTTTTCTTTAAGCTCTCATACAATCGCCACTGACGAATCTTTTCATGGTGCCCGCTCATCAATACATCTGGTACAACCATACCTCGATAATCATAGGGACGTGTGTACTGAGGATATTCAAGAAGGCCAGAAGAAAAACTATCATCTTGATGGCTAGACTCCTTGCCAATTACTTCTGGAATCAGGCGAACTGTAGCATCAATCATGGTCATAGCCGCCAATTCTCCACCAGTAAGGACATAATCCCCCAAGGAAATCTCATCTGTCACCAAGGTCTTAATGCGCTCATCATAGCCCTCATAGTGACCGCAGATAAAGATAAGTTCTTCCTCTTGAGCCAAATCCTCAGCATAAGCCTGATCAAACTGCTTCCCAGCTGGGTCTAGGAGAATGACGCGAGGATTTTTCTTTTCAATAGCATCAAAGGCATCGAAAATAGGTTGGGCTCGGAGCAACATACCCTGACCACCTCCATATGGTTCATCATCGACGTGACGAGCCTTTTCAGCATTTTCTCGGAAATTATGATACTGGATATCCAAGAGACCTTTTTCACGAGCCTTTCCAACGATTGAGTGCTCTAGCGGAGAAAACATCTCTGGAAAGAGGGTTAAAATATCAATCTTCATCGTCTAACCCTTCTAAGATTTCCACATCGACGCGGTTATTCGGAATATCAACATTGAGAATGACTGGTGGGATATAAGGCAATAACAAATCACGCTTGCCTTTCCGTTTGACCACCCAGACATCGTTAGCACCTGGTTGTAGGATTTCCTTGATGGTTCCGACCAAGTTATCACCCTCGTAGACTTCCAAACCGATAATCTCGTGATAGTAGAATTCACCATCATCTAGATCGTCCAAATCTTCCTCAGCAACCTTGAGACTGTATCCTTTGTACTTTTCGATAGCGTTGATATGGTACATATCTTTGAATTTAATGATGTCAAAGTTCTTCTGTTTTCGGTGGCTAGCAATAGTCACTGTTTGGACAAACTGATCTTTTTCATCAAACAAAGCCAGCTCAGCCCCTTTTTTAAACCGTTCTTCTGCAAAATCCGTCACAGACAAGACTCGCATCTCACCCTGTAACCCCTGCGTATTGACGATTTTCCCAACATTAAAGTAGTTCATCTTGTCTCCTGTAGTCTATTTATTTCCATCTTATTCTGACAATTCTCGAATAATAGTCACAATTTTTTCTGATTCTGACCATTGTAAATAATGGTGATTCCCTCCTAAAATGAGTTTAGTATTGGAAGTCCAATATTCTGATTCTCTGTACTCTTTTTCTCTATAAGCCTGACAAAAAATAAATACAGGGACATGAGATTCTATCGACAAATTCTCAAAATCTTCCTCAGTAATCTCTCCAGATATCTGAAATTCTGAATCTTGATTTTGCAACTCTGAACCTTTTTCTTGCATTATTTCCCAGATTTCTTTATTGATTTCAGGGCTAAATGTGGCTTGAGTTAAGCTCTTAAAATAAAGTTCAGGACCACACTCCTCAATCAGCCTCATCTGCTCTTCCATTTCTGGATAAGGATTTTCTGAAAAATCAGCAAACATGACTTTTTTAGTTGTCGGTTCAATTGCTACTAAAGCCTGACACTTAATTGGTTTCTTGAGCAACTTGCAAGCTAAAATTCCACTCAAACTATGTGCACAAAGTATATATTCAGAAATCGCCAATTCTTCAAGTACTTCATAAACCGCATCTGCAAGATTATCCAGATTTTTTCCAGCTTGGTCATGAATCGGACTTCTACCTGTGTTTGGAAAATCAATTGTCAAATAACCAATTGTGGGAGGAAGTTTTTCGAGTATAAGTGAAAAATTTTCATAACTTGGTAGCAAACCTGCACCACTTAAACAAACTAGCATTTTCTTTTGCTTTTGATAAGTAACAGAGAGACTACCAATTTCTGTAGATACTTCAATCCTCTTCATAAAGAAATCCACTCATTCTGTATAATGAATTATAAAAAATCCTTATCCTTTATTTTATCACGTTCCAAGGATTTTCTCAAGTTGGAGAAAAAGTATGTCAACTCTCGAATTCCTTCAAAAATCCTTCCAAATCACGTTCATGTTGATATTTTATAGCCGCCTTTTTGTCTTTTTCAAAAATGGTCTTGGTTAGATCTATGTCGTTGATGGCCGCAATTGCGACAGTGTAGTGAATGATATCAGCCAATTCTTTTGCTAGTTCCTCGTTCGAATCTTGAACTCCTTCTTTTCGACCAGAGCGTCCATTTAAAACCTCAGCAACTTCTCCAACTTCTTCTACTAGCTTAATAAAAAGCCCTTCTTCTGTTCTAGATTGTCGGTAATGGTCAAGTAAATATTCCTCTAGTTGTCTAACTGTTAAATCTCTCATTCTTTCTCCTTGCAAAAAAAGCGAGACATTCGTCCCGCCCTTCTTATTTTTCGTCAATAACGATTCTTACTTTTTTGTCTTCAGTTGGGACAGAGTATACAATCGTTCTTATCGCAGAAATAGTGCGACCCTTACGACCGATTACACGACCCACATCGCTTTGATCAAGATCCAAATGATATTCCAAAAATTCTGGTGTATCTTCAATCTTGATAGTTAAGGCATCTGGTTGTGAAATCAAGGGTTTCACAATCGCAATAATGAGATTTTCAATCGTATCCATCTGTCAACCTACTTTAAACTTATTTTGAGAATTTAGAATCGTGGAATTTCTTCAATACACCTTCTTTTGAAAGGATGTTGCGAACTGTATCTGAAGGTTGAGCTCCATCAGCCAACCATGCAAGAACGCGGTCTTCTTTCAAAGTTACTTGGTTTTCAGCAACAAGTGGGTTGTAAGTTCCAACTGTTTCGATGAAACGTCCGTCACGTGGTGAACGTGAATCTGCTACGTTGATACGGTAGAAAGGTTTTTTCTTAGAACCCATACGAGTCAAACGGATTTTAACTGCCATTTTTAAAGTCTCTTTTCTTATTTTTTATTTCGGTGAAATAGCTGAGCTATTTAGCACATGTTCTATTATAGCAGATTTCTGGCAGGTGTCAAGAAAAAAACTTGACAGACTATAAAATTCTTAAACCATTTAGAAATTTGTTAGAATAGGAAATAAATGTTTGAAAGAAGCCATCCGTGAATACTATTTTATACTCAATGAAAATCAAAGAGCAAACTAGGAAGCTAGCCGCAGGCTGTACTTGAGTACGGCAAGGCGACGTTGACGCGGTTTGAATTTGATTTTCGAAGAGTATTAGTTCTGTAAAAATTAACTTCTACACCTATAACGCTTATTCTGACAGACTTTATATAGTCTAAGAAAAAAAGTAGAGATTCATACAGTATCTAGATTTTTCAAAAATTCTTTATCATCAAAAATTCTTTATCATCAAATATTATTAACGAAACTATCCAAACCAAATCCGATGCATTACTTCAAAGAATTCTTTAGTTGTTTGACTATCAAGGGCTTTTATTAAAAAATTTTTTCAAATAATTGCCACCTTGGCACATAAATTCTTGCTTTCTAAATTTGAATGTGATATATTTATAACATAAAATTTAAGTGTTATATATTTATAACAAAAAAGGAGTCTATCATGAAAAAAAGTCAAAAAATGCATGGCCTCATTGCAATGATTGCCGTAGCTCTCTTTATTGATTTTATTGTTTTATTTGGTTCTAATCTTAGTTGGGGACCCAAGTTAGTTATTACTGGTATTTCAGTGCAATGTCAAATTGTAGCTATTTGGAGCTGGCTACATATGAAACTATGGTCTCATAAAAGTCAGAAAGGTAAGGGAAAGATTATTTTTGACTTGTCTGCTAAGCTTTACACGATACTTTTGTTTGCAGCAAGTATTTTTTATACATTAGGAATTTGGGTTGCGACCCCAAGCGAAAGTTCTGGTATTAAAGAATGGATTTTGGGAATTGGCCTCGTTATTGAAGTGATTTTATTTGCTTTTTTCTGTTTGAAAAATGTCAAGGAAACTCCGGACGAACGCTTTTATGCTAATTTAGCCAAGGCAGCTAGCTTGATGTTTGTTTTTATACTAGGCGCACTGATGATCCTAGCAGTTATCATTGGGTATATGGGGTCTCTCACTCTTTACATGGGACAGATATTTTTTAGCATAGCTGCCTTGATTTGCATCTTTGCGGTTGTCTATCTTATCTTGGAACGGAGAGGATAAGTATGGCCAAAGAAAGCAATATTATTACTAATCTCAAATCTGTTCGTGAGTCCACAGGCATGACCCAGCAGGAGTTAGCCGACCTCATCGGCATGCGACGCGAGACAATTCTGCACTTGGAAAATAATCGTTACAATCCTTCGCTGGAAATGGCTCTTAAAATTGCTCAAGTTTTTAATCTGAAAGTAGAAGACCTCTTTGAACTCAGACAGCAAGAGGAAGCATAATTCTTTTCGAGACCTAGTATTAAGTTCATTGATTAATTAGTAATTGAGTCCAAAAGAAAAAATCCTTTGAAAATGTGCTCTTTTAAAATATAGTAATTCTTTCGAATTAACGTTTACTAATTGTGATGCCTTACGAGCTTTCTTAAGATCTGGTTTCCTAAATACTTCGAGTACACTTATGGTATTGATACCCCTAAACAAGCGACTTTCTGGTTGGCTTCCTCTTAAACTGTCTTGTCACTAATATTTGAAATCCCCTTCCTTTTAGGGTACAATAGTAGAAATGAATTTTTGAGAGGAATAGAATGAAAAAACTAGCAACCCTTCTTCTACTATCAACTGTAGCCCTAGCTGGATGCAGCAGCATCCAACGCAGCCTGCGTGGTGATGACTATGTAGATTCTAGCTTGGCTGCTGAGGAAAGCTCCAAAGCAGCAGCCCAATCTGCCAAGGAGTTAAACGATGCTTTAACAAACGAAAACGCCAATTTCCCACAACTATCTAAAGAAGTTGCTGAAGACGAGGCTGAAGTGATTCTCCACACAAGTCAAGGAGATATCCGTATCAAACTCTTCCCTAAACTCGCTCCTCTAGCGGTTGAAAACTTCCTCACTCATGCTAAAGAAGGCTACTATAACGGTATTACCTTCCACCGTGTAATCGATGGTTTTATGGTTCAAACTGGAGATCCAAAAGGGGACGGTACAGGTGGTCAGTCCATTTGGCATGACAAGGATAAGACAAAAGACAAGGGAACTGGTTTCAAGAACGAGATTACTCCTTATCTCTATAATATCCGTGGTGCTCTTTCTATGGCTAATACTGGTCAACCAAACACCAACGGCAGCCAGTTCTTTATCAACCAAAATTCTACAGATACCTCTGCTAAACTCCCTACAAGCAAGTATCCAAAGAAAATCATCGAAGCCTATAAAGAAGGGGGAAACCCTAGTCTAGATGGCAAACACCCAGTCTTTGGTCAAGTGATTGACGGTATGGATGTTGTAGATAAGATTGCTAAAGCCGAAAAAGATGAGAAAGACAAACCAACAACTGCTATTACTATCGATAGCATCGAGGTGGTTAAAGACTACGATTTTAAATCTTAAAAACCAAAAAATACAGTATCCACATTCGATACTGTATTTCTTTTGTCCTCATTTTTAAGTTAGATTATTAAAATCCCATATTTGGTCCATCCAGCCTTCATAGAAGTCTGGTTCATGGCAGACCATAAGAATCGATCCCTTGTATTCTTTGAGAGCACGTTTGAGTTCGTCCTTAGCATCCACATCCAAGTGGTTGGTCGGCTCGTCAAGTACTAACACGTTGTTTTCACGATTCATCAAGAGACAGAAACGAACCTTAGCCTGTTCCCCACCTGACAAGACCTGAATTTGGCTTTCGATATGCTTAGTTGTCAAACCACAACGAGCAAGGGCTGCACGAACTTCTGCTTGGTTGAGAGCTGGAAAGGCATTCCAAACAGCCTCTAGTGGTGTTTGGCGATTACCGCCTTCTACTTCCTGTTCAAAATAACCGAGTTCTAGGTAGTCACCGCGCTCCACTTCCCCAGCAATAGGCGGGATAATTCCCAAGAGAGACTTCAAGAGAGTTGTTTTCCCGATACCATTTGCCCCGATAATAGCAACCTTTTGATTGCGTTCAAAGGTAAGGTTTAAAGGCTTAGTCAGAGGACGGTCATAACCAATCTGCAAATCCTTGGCTTGGAAAATAAAGCGCCCTGGTGTACGAGCCGGTTTGAAATCAAAGGATGGTTTTGGTTTCTCACTTTGCAGTTCGATAATATCCATCTTATCCAATTTCTTCTGACGAGACATGGCCATATTTCGTGTTGCAACACGCGCTTTGTTTCGAGCAACAAAATCCTTAAGGTCCGCAATTTCTTTCTGCTGGCGTTCGTAGGCTGCCTCCAGCTGTGATTTTTTCATAGCATAGACTTCTTGGAACTGGTAGTAGTCACCAGAGTAACGCGTCAGCTGTTGATTCTCCACATGGTAGACAATATTAATCACGTCGTTCAGGAATGGAATATCGTGCGAAATAAGGACAAAGGCATTCTCATAGTTTTGAAGATAGCGCTTGAGCCAGTCAATATGCTCAGCATCCAAGTAGTTGGTCGGCTCGTCCAACAGCAAGATATCTGGCTTTTCAAGGAGGAGTTTAGCCAAAAGCACCTTGGTTCTTTGTCCACCTGACAAAGAAGTTACATCCGTATCCATTCCAAAATCCATGACACCAAGGGCACGCGCCACTTCGTCAATCTTAGCATCCAAGGTATAGAAATCACGACTCTCTAGACGGTCTTGAAGTTCACCAACTTCTTCCATGAGAGCATCAACATCCGCACCATCTTCAGCCATTTCCATATAAAGGTCATTGATACGGGCTTCTGCTTTAAAAAGCTCATCAAAAGCCGTACGGAGAACATCACGCACCGACTGCCCTTCAGCAAGGACAGAGTGCTGATCCAAGTAACCGGCAGTCACATATTTGGACCACTCAACCTTCCCTTCATCTGGCAGCATCTTACCAGTCACAATGCTCATAAAGGTTGATTTTCCTTCACCATTGGCACCAACCAAACCGATATGTTCCCCCTTGAGGAGACGGAAGGACACATCTTCAAAAATTGCACGGTCACCAAAACCATGACTCAGATTTTTAACTTCTAAAATACTCATTTTAATTCCTTATCTTGTTTTTATGTAATTGTTTATAGAGAAGCCAAGTCAGATAGCCACCCAAGGTATTGGTCCACAAATCATCAATCTCAAAGACGCGATTAAAATCAAAGAAAAAGTCCAAGACTAACTGCGTACACTCAATTCCAAGACTCACTAGAAAACTAAAAAGAAGGACCTTTTTTGTTTTCCGCAAGTTTGGAATGAGATAAAGGAGTTGGAAAATCAGAGGAAAAAGCAAGAAGACATTGAGGATATTTTGTAGAAAAAGCCAACATAATTGTCCTATGTCACTCACTTCGCCCAGTTTCCAGAGAGAATTGAAAGGAGTCAAAAGAAAAACCAGGCGTCCAAGATGCTGAATACCTGGAGTTTCCACCCCCACGGGAGAATGTTCTTGAGGAGTAAAGCAAAAGTAAACGATACAAATGCTATAGAAAATAACTCCCCAGACCAAAATATGATTATAAGTCTTCTTCATCATTAAGGATTGACTGCTGCGACTGCCTTCTGGCGGTCACGTTTCATTGTATTGGAGCGTAATTGTCCACAAGCTGCATCAATATCTGTACCATGCTCTTGACGGACAACACAGTTGACCCCTTTTTTCTTGAGGGTATCGTAGAAGGCCATCACGCGCTCTTTAGGACTACGGCTATATTGGTCATGTTCACTAACTGGATTATAAGGAATCAAGTTTACATAAGACAATTTCTTGATGTTCTTGAGCAATTCAGCCAACTCCAAGGCTTGTTCAACACCATCGTTAACTTCATTGAGCATGATGTATTCAAAAGTCACACGACGATTGGTTGTTTCAATATAATACTCAATGGCTGCGAAAAGTTTTTCAATTGGAAAGGCACGGTTAATCTTCATGATGCTTGAGCGCAATTCATTATTGGGTGCGTGAAGAGACACAGCCAGATTGACCTGTACGCCTTCATTAGCAAAGTCACGAATTTTATGAGCCAAACCTGAGGTAGAAACAGTGATGTGACGAGCACCAATAGCCATTCCCTTGTCATCATTGATGGTACGGACAAAATTCAACACATTGTTGTAGTTATCAAATGGTTCACCAATTCCCATGACAACAATATGGCTGACACGTTCATCTTGGCCACGTTCATCAAAGTATTTCTGAACTAGCATGATTTGCGCTACGATTTCCCCGTTATTGAGGTCGCGTTGTTTCTTGATCAAGCCTGATGCACAGAAGGTACAACCAATATTACAGCCAACCTGAGTGGTCACACAGACTGACAAACCGTAGTGTTGACGCATCAGTACTGTCTCAATCAACATGCCATCTGGCAACTCAAAAAGATACTTAACAGTACCGTCAGCTGACTCTTGTACGATCCGCTGTTTCAAAGGATTTACGACAAACTGGTCATTAAGCTTGGCAATCAAATCCTTGGAAAGGTTGGTCATTTCTTCAAATGACTGGACACGTTTACGGTAAAGCCATTCCCAGATTTGATCTGCTCGGAATTTCTTTTCTCCTTGTTCTAATACCCATTCTTGCATGGTTTGACGTGTTAAACTATAAATAGACGGTTTCATCTCTTCTCCTTATTCTCTAGCTATTTCTGACGAATGACAAAATGGCGCCGTCCCTTGTCCTCTTTCTGAGACTTTTGGTCCTTATGACGACGTCTATTTCGCTTATCCGTATTTGGTTTTCTCTTGTTTTGCGAAGGTTTCTTGCTTCTTCTAGAAAGGTTTTCCTCTTCCTTTTTACGCATTTTCTTGTCAAATGAAGCCCGCTTCGGTGCTTGATTTTCTAGGACAAAATAGGCACAACCATAACTACAGTACTCCAAAAGATAGTCCTGTAAGCGGCTAATCTTTTCATTTTTTTCCTCTGTTCGGTCGTCTTTGTAAAAGCCACGTAGGCGGAGCTGTTCATTGCTCCAGTCCCCCACGACATAATCAAATTTGGTCAACACTTCTGAGAAGCGCTGATTAAAGACTGTCACATCGAAAGCATCCTTGATATTTTCAACCAAGGTAAAATCAATCCCTTCAGTCTCAACCTTATCCCCATTTATATGAAATTCTGGGCCAGGAAACTTGTTATAGTTGTATAATTCAGGTGCAATTTCTTTACGCATAGTCTTCCTTTTCCACGATTACTTAACACCCTATTTTACCATAATTTCTAGCAATTAGCACATTTCTCATAAAAATGAAAAAAGTCTGACGATTTTGTCAGACTCCTGCCTTATAAAGCAAAAAGAGAAGAATGACTCTTCCCTTCCTATTTTTTATTTAGCTGCTGCATAAAGCTCATTTACTTTGTTCCAGTTAATCACTGAGAAGAAAGCTTTGATATAGTCAGGACGAACATTGCGGTATTTCACATAGTAAGCATGTTCCCAAACGTCCAAGCCCAAGATTGGTTTTTTACCTTCTGAGATTGGTGTGTCTTGGTTTGCTGTTGAAGTTACTTCAAGCTTCCCTTCTTTGTTGACAACCAACCATGCCCATCCAGAGCCGAAGCGAGTTGTAGCTGCTGCTGTAAAGGCTGCTTGGAATTCTTCAAATGAACCAAATGTTGCATCGATTGCTGCTTCAAGTTCCGCTGATGGAGCAGTTTTTTCAGGAGTCATCAATTCCCAGAAAAGAGCGTGGTTCAAGTGTCCACCACCATTGTTGATAAGTGCTTGACGGATATCAGCTGGGATAGAGTCTACATCAGCAAGCAAGGCTTCAAGATCTTCACCGATTTCAGGGTGTTTTTCAAGAGCTGCATTAGCATTGTTGACATAAGTTTGATGGTGTTTGTCATGGTGCAAGTGCATTGTTTCAGCATCGATGTATGGTTCCAAAGCGTCGTATGCATATGGAAGATCTGGTAAGATAATAGCCATCTGTAATACCTCTTTTTCTTTCTATATGAAAATGATAACGCAAACATTCACTTTTTTCAAGTTTTTTGCTTATAGATGAAGAAATCACTGAAATACTTTCTAATAATACTCTTCGAAAATCTCTTCAAACCTCGTCAACGTCTCCTTGCCGTAGGTATATGTAATTGACTTCGTCAGTTCTATCCACAACCTCAAAACAGTGTTTTGAGCTGACTTCGTCAGTCTTATTTACAACCTCAAAGCAGTGCTTCGAGCAACCTGCGGCAAGTTTCCTAGTTTGCTCTT